>DATNQB010000094.1 GCA_036702875.1 Oculatellaceae cyanobacterium
GAGACCGTTCTTTTTTATCACAGTTTGATACTTTTTTCTCTATAGAGAGCTTGTTGTCAATAAGCTGACAGTTTTTTGATAGGGGCTGAACCCTGATGTGCAAAGCACATCAGGCTTTGGGGGCGCTTGTCGCCCCCTGAACACAACTTGATACCTTTTTTCTCTCAAGAGAGCTTGTTGTCAATAAGCCGAGAATTTTTTGGCAGGGACTAAAGCTTCAAAAGCCTTCATAGTCTTAGTTCGGGGGCGCTTGTCGCCCCCTGAAAAAAAACTGCCTAACAAGATTTTTTTCATAATAAATTAAGCCTGGATCAGTCCGTATATATAGGCTCCAGAAACTTTGGCTTTCCTTAGTCAGTATAGGTAGACTTGATTTTTGTAGTTATAGGTAATGCGCTGACGCGCAGGCTGCGCCAACAACCTGTTGGTAACTCATCAACTATCTCTAGTGATAGAGCCATGCCTACCCTAGAGTATAGTGCCTATGTGCAATTAGCCCCAGCTTTTGGTAAAAATGCTGACATACAATTACTTTAAAAGCTCAATTGTGTACGCATACTACCAACAAATAACGTCGGATTATCATCAAAGTTGTTAATGTTGCCAATTACATATAAGCTAGGAACTATGGCTATATTACGAGTTAGTGGATAAAAGTAATTTGCTTCAATTTCATATTGCGTACCGCCATTACCACCACCAGAGGCTAAAAACTGACGACCTGACTTAACATCAAATGGTATGACAAATGATAAAGTACCTAATGCCCCTTGCTTACCTAAATCTGGGAAAGCCAATCCAGCTTCGATATTTTGGGCGTTGATATCTCCACTAGGTCTTGGTGTTACTGGATATATTTGGGTAGTTGAATAGTAATAACGCCCGAATACTCCAAAGCGCCTATTAATTAACCAATCAAAATTAACCCCAAATGTATCAGCCTTAGCATCATTAACAGGCCCACCAAATCCATCATCAGCTATACCAATTATCGGCTTACTAGCAATTACACCAAATATTGGATTGAGATGAGAACGTTGATAAAGCAAGCGAATATTAGCAGTTTGGCTAGGTTTAAAGGTTAATTCAGCCGTAATTGTATGGGTACCATTAAATAAACCCTTGCTTGGGTCAGCCGCTGGACGAGGAGCAGGTATAAATTCATTACTTTCTGCCACATATCCAGCATGAAGTTCCAATTGCTTATTGATGTTCCACTCAACTACCGCCCCAGCGCCACGTATAGTTGAGCTTACAAAAGTACTGGCGGCAGAGTTAAAACTAGATGCCCCATTAACAGGTATTGTAAAACGGTTGAAGTCAAAGTGATAAACCGAGTTAATCCTTGGTCCAACTGTTAGTCGTACAGATTCATTAACTGGAAAAGTATAGAACAATTCACGAATAACCAGATCAGTCTGACCAGTGTTTGGGCCAGAAGTTTGGTCAAAAAAAGGAGCGCCTACTGAGTTAAATAAGCCTGCTGAAACAAACTGGTTTGCTGGGGAGTTGGCATTACCCGCAGCTAGTGTGGTTACCAACACATCTTTACCTGTAAACGATGTGTTAAGTGAAAGCCATACTAAATTACTAAAGGTCGTGCTACCTTCATCTACTTTTCTTACTATCGGCTTATTATTAGAATCACGAAGGATGAATGGGGGTAAAGCACTACTACCTTCTGCTTTTACCGAATCACCAGCCGTAGCACCTGTAAGGTTGAAAACCGCAAAACCGTTGAGTTTAGTTGTTGTGGAAAATTGATTTGTCCCCAGTTCAGCAGTACGTGCCTCTAAACTATCTATACGAGTAGTCAAAGTACGTAGTTCCGCTGCAAAGTCGTCTTGTAACTTTTTGATGGTGGCTAAATCTTGTTGAGGAACTGAGTCAGGTTTAGCAACTCCAATTAATTGGGTAATTTTATCTAAACAACTATTTAAACCAGAGGCAAATTCATAACGTGTTAACGCTTCATTACCACGAAATCTGCCATCACGCGGCACTGAAATACATTGATAGCGCTCAATTAGCGATCGCAATGCTTGATATGCCCAGTCCGTAGGTTGCACGTCAGATAATTCTGATACAGAATTTATTTGTTCAAGCCCATTGTTATTAGGCAAAACCTCGTCTCTACCCGCCTGAGCTTGATCTGTCAAACCATCGGCAGAATTTGAATTGATTAATGGCTTTTGAGAAGACTTAACATTGCTGGCTGCTTGTACAAAAGATTGATTGGTATCTGAAAACACTTCAATATTTTGTTCAGTTTCTTGAGCGCTCGCTGTTTCTAAGAAAATAAATTGAAAGACAAAGATAGCGATACTACTCAACCATGCGTGTTGCCACAACTTTTGCATTGCTTTAGAGGATAAAATAAATACTTGTAAATATTAATGACCATTAGTATTTATATTTATAGGATTAACTCGAATACAAAAGATTTTGCTGAAAGCAACTTTTAAATTAAACTACTAATTACAGTAAAATCTATATGAAGTTGGTTGTCAGCATTTTCTTCTAATTTAATTGCACCCTAATATATTTACTATTTATCGGTCATTATGTATTTAATACTTCTCAAATATGAGCTAATCAGGATAATTTTTACCCATCTATAAAATCTGGGCATAACGTTTTATTAAATATGATTAAATTAATTTACTTATAAGCTTTGCCTACAAAGAACTTATGCTATAGGAATAAAGACTTAATCAATTACTGTAGCAATTAAATATTTATTGAGCATGACAATATAAATTTATATAAAGCTTAAGCCTATAATAGACCTATAATTTAATAATATATTTATTTACTGCTTGTCTAGCGCTACTAATTTATAATTAATTTTATTTGAGCAAATTATTTTTTAATTAAGAAATTGGTTTAAATCTAACCATCTCCTTCAATAAAATTAATTTGCTCACATTATTTTATTTTTTACAGATCCTTAATATTATTCTGTTGCTACTCCTGCTGCCCCTGTATAAAGGTCAGTCCATCGCACTGCCAACATCGTTATGTCATCAAACTGATCTCTATCGGCTATATGCTCTTGCAAACGGGTTTCTATATTTTTGAGCATTTGTGTAGCCGAGCAGGTAGATTCCTCCAACAACGATAGCAGCCGCTTTTCGGTAAAAAAGTCCCCATTAGGGCTGCGGGCTTCAGGAACACCATCAGTGTAAGTGAGTAATATATCACCAGGTTTTAGCTGAATCTGCTGTATTTTAAAATTCATGTCAGGCATCATTCCTACAGCAGGGCCGGTGGGAGCAAGACGCTTAATCTCTCGACTTGAACTCAAAATAATTGGAGGTTCATGCCCACCATTAATGTAAGTCAGCAGACCAGTGGCAGGATTGAGTATGCCAAAAAACATTGTGGCAAACATACTCATCTCAAAGTGAGTTTGGGCAATGTAATTGTTAGTTAGTTCGATCGCTTTCAGGGCGCTATATTCAGGCAAGTTGTTGGCTATCTGCTGGTCAATCTTATAGCCTACTTCCTGAGCGTTATCAAGAATAGCAAATCCGCGTAAGAGTGTTTGACCAGAGAAGACACGAATTAAGCTGCGGAACAGAGCCATAAACAGCGCTGCTCCAACTCCTTTGTCGCACACATCAGCTATCACTAGCCCTACATAGTCGCCAGGGAGCAAAAAAGCGTCGTAAAAATCACCAGCTACGTCACGAGCAGGATAGAAGCTCGCAGCAATTTCCCAGTTGGCAATCTCTGGTAAATAATCTGGCAAAAAATTTCTTTGAATTTGTCTGCCTTTATCTAATTCATTGCGGAGCGCTTTTAAATAAGTCTCGGCAACTTCATTAGCTTTTTCTAATGAGTTGTATGATTCATCAAGTTTGGCGTAAAGACCAGCATTTTCTAACACAAGAGCGACCTGATCTGCTGTCACCTGCATCAAATGAGCATGATCCTTGCTAAAATGACCTGGTTGAGAGTGTAACAGAGTTAGCAGACCGAGTAACTCCTGACCTCTAAGAATAGGAACTGCCAAAGCCGATCGCACGATGTAAGGTTGATTAGGCAGTTCTAGCCAACGTTCATCTTGTTGGGTATCAATAATTAATCCGATTTCTCGGTTACGGCTAACCCAACCAGCAAGTCCTTTGTCTAATACAATCCCAATCAGTTGAGTACTATACTCAGCCGTAGCATCTTTGCGCGTCAGAAGACTAGCACTAATAGCACCGCTGCTATCATATAAAAATAAACTACCTCTCTCAGCCTCAGTTAGCCCATTACAAACGTCAAGAGTTTTTTTTAAGGTGGCATTCAGCATCTGATCTTCTGTTTGCGATCGCGCCATAGCCACTAGGTTTTCTAGCAACTCTCTTTGCGCGTCAGCAGCAGCTTTAGCTGTTTTGAGTTCATTTACCTCAACACGCAGTGATTCTAATTGCTCAACTAGCGATTCCTCGGATTGATGATCTTCTGCCATAATTACCTCGGCTTCAAGTTGACATTCGCTTCATCACAAATATATTTCGATTGTGGTTATCCACACGCTCATAAAGAAACTTATCTACCCCTTGAATAGCAAGATACACTCCAAGTCCACCGAGCTTGCGTTCTTCTAAAGGTAACTTTAACTCATCTTCTTCCACCTGATCAGTCTCAAAGGGGTTATACTCTACTGCTGTATCTTCAATAAAAATACTTAACGCTTGCTCGTCTAGTTCCCCCCACAAGTTGATCATTCCTTCACGACCCGCTTCTTCATAACCATGAATAATAATATTGGTGGCAACTTCGTCTACAGCTAGACGAAGGTTGTAAGATGCTTTTTTATTCAAACCTGCTGATGCGGCTGCTGAAATTACATAGTCGGCGATCGGCTTTAAAGAGTCAAGGGTTCCAGGTACAGTTAAAGTTTCCATATCACACGCCAAAAACTTTCAATTAAAACAAAGAAAAAGTCAAAAGAAAGTGCTTTTTCCTTTGACTTTCCCTCCCTGTATTTAGCTTTTGCTATACATTTTCTATTTGATCTGCGTCATACTGAGCAAGCACAATTACGCTCTGATCATATCCAGTCTTTTGAAGCGTATCCAACACCATCTCTTGAGCGCCAACAACATAAATGTCAGCCTTAGCACCCATCTTTTGTTTAGCAAAGATCAGCACCCTTAGTCCTGCGCTAGCCATGTAATCTAAATCTTCCATTAATAGCACTAAACGCTTGACATTTTCGGCAGCAGCTTTTTCAATTTCTGCCTTGAAAATTGGTGCAGAACTTGCATCCAGTTCTCCAGCAAGTTTGATTTTACCGATATTGTTAGTTGTTTCCAGGGTTGCAGTAAAAGCCATAGTTATAATTTGCAGTTTTGCATTGTAAATTCAAGAGTAGCTTGGAATTATTAGTGCTGATTGGTTAATTATTTTATTAATTAATAAATTAAATCTCAATTCAACACAAAACATTCAAGACTATTTTCCCACCAAGATTACTAATGAGCGATCGCCCAACATAATTCCCTGCTGATTTTCTAGCAGTGGTTCTGTTCCAGGTTGCCAGCTATCTTCTGGTGGGGTGGCACCTGTATTGGCAAAGATATGCCATTGCATTCCTGGTGGCAAACCTGGAATTTCAAACCACAGTGCCTCCCAGTGCATATTCATAGCTACATAGATGTAGTTGTCCTCAACCGTACCCGCTTTAGCGTGTTTCCCACAAAGCATAAAAGCTAGGGTACTGTTCTGAGACCAATCAGCATTCCATGCCTGAGTTCCATGCCAAGTGATATCCGCATAGCCACTGCCGACATAATCACGGTTTTGGAAATGGTACTGATTTCTCAATACTGGATGGGCATTACGGAAAGTAATACAGTGTTTAAAAAACTGGAAGATATCCTGATTTTTTGACAACAAACTCCAATCTAGCCAGTTGAGTTCGTTGTCATGGCAATAAGTATTGTTATTACCATTCTGAGTGCGCCCGATTTCATCTCCCATCAAAAGCAAAGGTACACCCTGGCTCACCATCAACATTGCTACAGCATTTTTCACCTGCCGATGGCGCAAGGCATTAATACCTGGATCATCAGTAGGGCCTTCCCAACCACAGTTCCAACTTTCATTATCGTTGGCACCGTCATTGTTGTTCTCGCCGTTGGCTTCGTTGTGCTTAGAGTTGTACGAAACCATATCCATCAACGTAAAACCATCATGGCAAGTGATGAAATTAATTGATGTTGCTGGCGCACGACCTGCCCAGGCATAGAGATCTGGAGAGCCTTGCAGCCCTTGTGCCATATCCCCTAGCCTCCCGTCTCCTTTCAGAAACTTGCGAATGCTATCGCGGTACTTACCATTCCACTCAGCCCAGCGACCAAAAGCAGGGAAAGAACCAACCTGATATAGTCCACCTGCATCCCAAGCCTCAGCAATTAATTTGCACTTAGCTAAGATGGGGTCAAATGCTAAAGATTCTAGCAATGGTGGGTTAGCTAACGGTGCGCCCCAAGGATCGCGCCCTAAAATAGCCGCCAAATCAAACCGGAAACCATCAATGTGATATTCCGATGCCCAATAGCGCAGACAATCAAGTACTATATTGCGGACAATTGGGTTGTTGCAGTTGATCGTATTACCACAACCACTAAAGTTATAGTAGTAACCCTCTGGGGTTAGCATATAGTAGATTTTATTGTCAATCCCCCGAAATGAGATTGTGGGGCCGTACTCATTGCCTTCAGCAGTGTGATTAAAGACGACATCAAGAATTACTTCAATGCCGTTTCTGTGCAATTCTTTTACCAGAGTTTTCAACTCATCAACCTGCATCCCCAAACGACCTGTAGCGGCGTAGCCAGCTTTGGGTGCAAAAAAACCAACCGTACTGTAGCCCCAGTAATTGACTAACAGTTCTCCAGTTTCTGGGTTGAGGCGGGAGTTTTCAAATTCATCAAACTCATATATCGGCATCAGTTCGATGCAGTTAACCCCCAATTCTTTCAGGTAAGGAATCTTTTCCCGAATAGCAGCATAAGTTCCAGGATGCTTGACTCCAGATGAGGGATGGCGGGTAAAACTGCGGACATGAGTTTCATAAATAATCTGATCCTCCGGCGGGATTTCCAAAGGACGGTCATCTTCCCAATCAAAATCATCAAAGGAAAGGCGACCGCGATGCTGATAAATGTTATTCCAATCAGGGGTTTCTCCCCAAACATCTCTACCACCAATAACCTTGGCGTAGGGATCCATCAGAATTTTACTTTTATCAAACCACTGACCTTCTTTAGGGTTATAGGGGCCGTCCATCCGGTAACCGTATTCGATGTTTTCAACATCTAAATCGAAAACAATCATGCTAAAGACGTTCCCAATCCTAAACTCTTCTGGAAAGGGAATTTCTGCCAACGGTTCGGGAGCGTGTTTTTTAAATAGAACTAATGTGCAGGACGTGGCATGGCTGGAAAAAACCGAAAAATTAACTCCTCCAGGTACCAGCGTGGCTCCAAAAGGCAAAGGGCGACCAGGACGTAGCTTGAAATCTCCCGATCTGTGGGTGGGATTAATATCAATTCTGACTAGATCCATTTCCGCCTCAACAAATGATTTTATGGCAAGAATTCAGGCAGTTTTTAATACACCAGGCGATAGCTGCGACTAATACTTAATAGACTTTATAAGTAAATAACTTCCTATCTGTAGTAGCTCTACCGCCCTAGCGTATTAACTTACTTTCAGGCTAGGTGGGTAAAACTTGAAGCTGGACATTCAGAGTTTCTAAGCCTGAATCCAGGGTGTCACGAGTAGTAAAAAAGTCCAGAAAACCAGTAATAGACATGGTGTCTTTAATTTGCTCGACAAGACCCACTAAAACCAACTGCCCATTTTTAGCAGCTACCTGTCGATAAAGCGATAACAGCATCCGCAAACCAGCACTAGACATATATGGAACCTGACTCATGTCTAGGAGGATTTTTGCACCAGGCTGTGCTAAAGGTAGTACTTGCTGTTGCACTAAAGGTGCTGTACTAGCATCAACATCACCCACCATTTCTATCAAGGTTACTTGTTGGAGGGTATCAACACTAACCTGCTCTGAAACTGGGGGCGTGCTGTTAGCGTCCACACTCACAGCAGATTCTACTGCTGTTACTTGGAGCGTTTTGATATTAATCTCCATGTTGCTTGTTTTACCGCTATTCTGGCTAATTGGGGACAATTTGAACTTTTACTTTTACTTGTTCTTTTGTATCAGGCAGCTTTACCGTTAAACCATCTGCATCAAAATCTTCATACTTTTCATCATTGAGCCAACAAGCACCAATCTTGATGCTACCTGGAGGAAGAATATCTGGCGATACGCGCAGAATATTATCCTTAAAAGCCCCTGGTTGCGGCTTAAAGTATAAATCCATCGGCTGTTTAGTAATCAGCAGATTAATGTAGGTCGCTGATAAATAGCACAATTCCATTGAGTGATAGCCACTCATGGAGTGAGAACCCTTGAAACGCTCTGTACCCATCAAGAAGGGTAGCCCGTTTGCCAGAACGTTGAAGTAAACACCACCGTCGTCATGATCTAGGAAGTGAGCATTGTAGAAGGCTGCTGCTTCACGAGCATGACGCAAGTGTTCCGGCTGCTTGTTAATACCGTGTAGGATTAAGTATGCTAATATAGCCTGTTCTTGCTGCCACCAAGCTTTGCGATCGTGCCACACAAAGCGGTATTGTTCTTCTCCCTCTGCCTTGGTGCGTTCGACAACATCGTACCAACCGCCACGTTGTTGGTCACTGCCTGCTGCTGGCATAAGTTCAGCAATTTTTTCAGCCATAGCCACATACTCATCTTTAGGCTTCAGGCTATTCATCCGCATTAAATTCCAGGCAATTTTCAGATTATGCCCAACAACAGCGCGGTTCTGTTGCCATCCCCAAGCTTGATCGTGGCTCCAGTCTTCATGAAATTTTTCTTGAACAAATGGGCTATTATCGTAGTCTTTGAAATACTTTTCAATAGTGTCAAAAGTGTACTCCAGCATATCGGCATACTTCTGTTCGCCAGTAGCTAACCACAGGTTAATTAGATAAGCCGGAGCATGGTCACCTACTGAGTTCCAGTTCTTACGCGCCCTGTTATGACCTAAAGATTCAGCACGGGGGTCGAGAGTAATTGGGTCAAGATGGGAGAAATAGCCTTCGTTTTCTTTATCTAAGAAAAACTTGTCGAACAAATCAACTGTCATCTCAGCATCTTTTAAAATGCGTGGATCGCCAGTAATGCGGTAAGTTTGCATTGGGCCAGCTAAGGCATAAATTTGTTCATAAGCTGGAATAGCATCGAAGTCGTCTCCAAACTCAGACGTAAGTAGTTTTTGCTCCCGATTTCCTGTTACTTGAATACCGTGATACCAGTAAATCAAGTCCTCATCAGTGTCATAAAACCGCATATGTTCGCGTAGGTACTCAGTACCTTTTTCTGCACCTTCCAAGAAACGGTCTTCACCTGTCATCAAGTAAGCTGAAGCAAAACCATATACCAAGCGAGAAACTGTATCGGTTTCTTGCAAATAGTCGTCGCGTTTTTTAGTACCACTCAGGTTCAAAAAAGTGCGGTATTCCCGATAATCAACTGGCTGGTCAGGATAACCAAATTGCCACTTCAGGTAACTGTCAGCAATTGAGCGCACTTGATTGACCCACCAATCAGGTTCTTCATGCCTATATGCTTCAGGAGCGTCACCAGGAAAGACAAATGACTTAACATCAAACCTATGCCCTTCACCTTGGGGATAAAAAACGCCATAAGCATATACAAGCTGACCAGGAGTTAGTAGCTCACCAAGACGTTGCGTGCAGTCAGCGTAAGGTTCGGCTAAATTCTGAGCAATTCGTCCCCAAGTTGTAGGAGTTAAATATGCCTTAAATTCCCGTCCATCTGAAGTTTTGATGCCAAAGCTTTTTTCAGTGCGGTTAAAGTTAGTAACATAACCGCCAATAGTATCTGAAAAAGAGAAACTCATGTGATCCATCGGCTTACTTCCATTATTAATTTAATTGAGCGGTAATTATCTAATAGTTAATTTAGCGTATTTTCAAACAACACAAATATTAAATAATTATTAATATTGGAATATCAAAAAATGCTGTTAAATTTATATAAACATCTACTTGTAAACACTTATTACATTAATTGCAAGTGTATTCTCAGGGTGTATCAAAACTCACATTTTAAAGTATTAAAGCTGGCTATCAATGTATTTTGATCAACTTAATTTACTCAAAAAATTGTTAAGTTTTTTTACACCCTTTAATTAATCAAAAATGATGATTAATTAGCCGCTCTTACAGCCGGAGCTTTTTCGTGCTTCTCAATTTCTGCAATAAAAGCTTGCATAAATTCTTCCACTACTCCAGGGTGTTTCCCTGTAACCAGATTACCATCTACTACTAAGTCAGCCGTTACGTCCCCATCAAAAACAACGTCTCCACCTGCATTTTCCACATCGCAGATAATGTTGTGAGCGCAAGTAACTTTTCGGTTTTGTAGTAAATCTGGATCAGCGCAAAATAACCACAAACTATGACAAATTGTTCCTAGTTTTACTCCTTCTGTCTTCATGGCTTTTCTGAGAAAAGCAACAGCAGGAGCTTGGTTTTTTTGACCTTTTTTGACAGAAACTTGATATCTCAGACGATCCATAGCGTAGGCACCAATGCAAATAATGCCTTTATAGTCAGATGGATCAATATCATTGACTTCTGTGGTTACAGTCACATGATATTCTATAACATCATTTTCTGGATTAGATCCAAAGCGTAATTCTTTATTTCCCCATAAGTGAGAAATATACTCGACTTCATACCCTTGCTGGGGAAAATACTCATTGAATCTTCGATATTCAGTAGCATCAAAATGCTCTTCAATGATTATGCCTATTTTACCTTTAGATTCAGATGCCATTGCCTTTAAATTCCTTAATATGTTTCTATTTTCGGATCAGGAATTATTAGTCAACCCTTATTCAAAACTACAGATTTTATTTTGTTTTAGTTTGTTTAAGGGCTGACTTATCAAGCTTTACAATTCAGCAAAACATCAAAAAACAACTTGATAATTTGGCGACCTGATTTAACAATATTGCTTTTAGATGTTTTACTTATTATAGCTAAATAGCAGTGCTATAGAAGCTTAACAAACTATTTGTTATGTTAGCTTGATCGTGGAAGAATTAAAAAATTGCGCTCTCTATAACACTTGCATAACTTCGCTGATCAATTAATTATTCAAATATAGGAGACCCATCAGCATAAACGCGCCATTCATAAACCTTGTTGTCACGTATACGGTAGATATCACAGCAAGCAATTGTCACTTGCTGGTTGTCTTTAAGACGTAGATAATAAGCATCCATTTCAGCTGCTACTATCCCAGGTTCATCCCAGACTTTGCGTATTTGATGACCTTTAAACTTCGCTGTGGTGCTATATAAGCTTGTGAAAAAGTCTATTACAGCCTGTTTACCATGCACAGGTTCGCGTGAACCAACTTTATAAAATACATCATCAGTCAGGTGACGCTGGACTTCTTCCCAATTTGCTTGAACTACTGCCTCTGCAATTTTTCCCACAGTTTTTACCTGCTCGGAATACTCATCAGTTGCTTGATTCTCTTGTGTTTCAGCTACTTTTTCAGATGTCATTGTCTTTACTTTAAGCTCCGTAATCTGTTTCTATTTTTAATGACAGAAGGATCGATCAATCCTTTTGTATAATAGCTTTTCAAAATTCTAAGTAAACCGATATTTTGTTAAGATTTTAAACAAAAACCCTCATAAAGTATCAGTATTTTGCCAATTCTCATATTAAGTGATGTAAATTGGTCATTTTCTTATGTTATTGAGAAATTTTTAAGTGAAAATTTCAGAGCATTACTAATTAAACTGTTTATCATTTAATTTCAATAGCAACCTAAAAAGGTTCAGAGACTAAATGATTAAATTTAGATGATTGTTAGTTTAAAAGCTAAACGTAGTTCTTAATCCACCAATCACAATGTCTTCATTATCTTGATCTTGGTTAGGAGCCGTAATCCAAATAACAGAAGGTGTTAGCGAAATATTATTCGTTAGCTGATGTCTATAATAAGCCTCAAGATGCAGCGATGTATCCTTGTCGAATCCTCCAACAAATTTATCTCCTCTTCTTAAACCTGTAAGAGTCGGTTCCATGCCTACAACTAATCCACCTAAATTTCCTGGCTTAAACAAATCAGGAAACGCAGCTTGAATTGAATAAGTCCAAATGTTAGCATCGCCCTTGCCCAGTAACCTAGCATTAATTAAGTCAACCCATCCACCTACTATGAATCTAGAAGATATTGCATAGTAACCACCTACATGATAACCGTTGCTAGAAACTGAAGATGCCTCAGAAAAGAATACGCCTTCATCATCAAATCGGTTGGCTAGGGCAGTACCTATAAAACCATTACCTCTAAAAAACTGTGCATTATTAAATGCAAAATTTCCAATTCCCCCAAAGCCTATGTTACGGGTGCCAAAGTAACCGTGTTGATATAAACCTTGTAAGAAAAAGCTACGGCTGGGATTATAATTTAGTTGGGCAGCGGCAACGTAATCACCATTGAACAAGCCGCTTCCTGAATTTGACTGACCAGCAAAGGCTGCTAGGTAAGTCAAGGTTAGTTCAGTATTTTTCAGTATTTTGTAGCTTAAGGAAATACCAGATCCTGCTCCTAATCCATAAATAGGCGGAGATTCAGCAAAAGCTGAAACAGGACCAGCACCAACTTGATAATAAGGTAAATATCTTGGTAATGAAACTGGATTGAATCTAAATCTATCACCACCAATCAGAGTAACACTTAATTTATCACTAACAGGAAATTGATAACTTAAGCTGATCATTCTCAACAAGTTACCTGTTGATCCTGGGGCAGCGGTATCACTTGTACCTTCGCGTGTTGAACCAACATTTCTACCAGCATTATTAGTTACTAATTCAGGAAGCTCTGCGTTTGTTGATGCGAAACCAGTTATTAATAAATCCCTACCAGTAAAGCTAGAAATAACACCAAGAAAAACATTATATTGCAAGTTTGCTTCAGTATTTCCTTGACCTGAAAAAAACTCATTAGCTTGAAACCGTACACTTCCAAACAATCTACTGGTAGTGGAAAACCTATTTGCTTGCAATTGCGCGGTACGTTCTTCTAGGGTATTTACGCGGTCTTTTAAGGTTGTAACTTCTGCCGTAAATTCTGTTTTCAGCCGTTCTAGGGTAGCTAAGTCTTCTGTATTGACTGTATTCGTAGTAGTACTATTACTAATAAGTTTCCTGACTTGTTCTAAACAGGCATTTAAACCCGCAGCAAATTCATATCGTGTTAAAACTGTATTTCCCCTAAATGTACCGTTAGGATAGCCCGCAAGACAACCATAGCGTTCGACTATAGACTGTAAAGCTTGGAAAGCCCAGTCTGTTGGTTGCACATCAGAAAGTTGAGAAACTGAGGTTACTTGAGAAAACTCTAGGCTTTCTGGATCAGAGTTATTGAAATAATTTAAATCGTTAACATCTGGCTGATTGATAGGAATTGTTTTCGGAGAAGGAGCAGCCGATGGTTGATTTTCCGTAGGATTGACATCCATTTGCTCATCGTCAACTTGATCTGACTTTTTCTCCTGTCGTTCATCTAATATAGGAGTTTTAATTTCAGTTTTAGTCTTAGAAACTTCTGTACTGGAGTCGCTTGGTGTTCTATCTAATAAGGTTTCGGCTGTAGGTAGTGCTGTTGCTCCAGATGCTAAAGTAGCTGCTGAAATTATATAAATTAAACAATTACATAAAAAATTAGTGCTATTTCTCAACAAAATCATTAAATTTAATATTCCCTAAATAATTGTTAAGCTTTTTATATCGCTGTCTCGGTAGTAGAGCTAAAGAAAAGTTTGAATGCCCCAATTCAATTGGAAGTTTGTAATTGGGGCTGATCAAAACGCTTAATATTTTAGTCAGCGAATACTGGAGTGATGTCCATGAAGATTCGTAGTTCCTGAATTTTGTCACCCTTGAAGCGAATAGTGTCACAGCAGGGAAGTGTGAATACTTTGCCGTCATGACGGATATAAGTGACATCCATTTCGACGACCGCAGTGTCTTCTCCCACCTCCCAAATATTGTTAATGTGATGGTGTACGCCTTCACACTTTTCTATAAAACCAGCAGAAGAATCTTTAATGGCTTGTGGGCCATAGACAACAGGAAAGTTGCCAAACTGATAAAGAGCATCATCAGTGTAAAACTGAACGAAATTATGAACATTTATTGACTCACCAGCCAGGAACATCTTTTTAATGATGTCTATTCTTTTTCCAGAAAACTTTGGCCATTTTTTAGTGTGTGGCCAATCCCATGTTTGTTCTGTCATAACTTCATCCTTGTTGGTTAAATTTTCTGCTGTGGTATTTGTTGTAGTCGCCGTATTATGAACCCACTGAAAGTTTGTTTTGTTGGCTTCGTTATATTCCTTTTGGGCTCGTTTAAAATTGTCTTTGGCTGTACGAGTTACTTGGTTAAACTCAAGTTGCTCGCCATTAGGCCCTTTACAGTAAAATAATGACCATCCGTGAAAATCTCCAAAATCTGAATCAGAGTAACCTTCCACAAAATATTCTGGTTCGTTCCAGAATTTGTTGGCAGCATACTTGAGTGCCAGATTTCTTCTTTCCTCGTGGGACTTGACGTGGATAATACCGTTACAAACAACTTCAGTCAGCCCTCGTGCTTGACATTCTTCTTCCAACATCTTGGCGAACTGATTGAGATCCACATCATCTTTTACGTGAAAAGAGAGGTGTGAGACATTCGCATAACCCACGCTTGAGGGTACTTTTTGGAAAACATTAGGAGCATTTGGGTTTAACTTAGCATCTCGGAAATGAATGAGTTCTACGGCAGTATTTCCAAAAGAAATAAATCGGACATCAAGTGCTTCGTGCAAACCATCTTCTAAATTAGGAACTCCAAGACTTTTGATCTCAATAGCTTTTTCTATTGAATCTATTTCTTCTTTTTGAAAAAGAGTATTTTGCAGTACAGAACCAGTAAATCCATTTCCTAATAGTGCGACTTTTCCGCCTAACACTTCCGTATAAAATTCCATAGCTTTTGCCATGTCATAAACGGTGATCCCGAAGTGTTGTACACCTTGTAGGTAATGACCTAAACTCGACTTACCTTTTTGCTGCCCACTCATCAGAGAAACTACATCCTCTTGCAGTTGATTAGTCGCTCCTATGTCGTTAATTAGTTGCGCCACTTTGGAACTCCTTTGACCTGCTAGGGTCATTTTGGCATTGTAAACAAAAGTGTGAACCGTTCGCTCTGGAAATGGTAAAAGCTGTTTTACATATTTGGTCTGGTCTTTAACCGCAGAAGCATATTCTTTTGAAGTAAAGAACTTTTCCATTTCTAGATGATTAGCAAAAGCAATTTCAAATGCAGCCTGATAATTCTTTTCTGGAGGTTCTGAATGAGCTACCCCAAAGGCATCGGGTCGCGAATTGTCTACTT
Organism: Oculatellaceae cyanobacterium; assembly: GCA_036702875.1. Taxonomy (GTDB): domain Bacteria; phylum Cyanobacteriota; class Cyanobacteriia; order Cyanobacteriales; family PCC-9333; genus Crinalium. The sequence continues at coordinate 15,577 of DATNQB010000094.1, forward strand.
CCTCAAATAAGTGCAGTCTATATTTCATGACAAGTTCGCTTTGGGCGATCGCACTTGCAAAGCTGTCTGTCATGTATTTGCGGAACTCAGCCACACTCACGGCATCGGCTTTTTTGACCATGACGTGGAACTTCACGACATCTAACGCTCCGTTGGGATCGCCTATTTCTAACTTATCTACATAGGTTTTGGAATTACCAAAGCTGGTGTTGTATCCTATGGCTTTGCTAAATACGTTGTGTTCGTCATCCATCAGAATGGCGGCGGCTTTAAACCATGTCTGACGGTCGGCTTCACTTTCAAAAGTGAGTTCCGCTATACCATCAAATTGATCTTCATCTTCACAGGTGTATTCTATGCCTGCTTGATTTGGCCAAATGCCGCCTTCGTTATGAGCTAGGTGAAACTGCCAATATTGATATTGTCCAGGCAGTCTGGCACAGACTGGCCCGTGAACGTCTTTCCAGTAGTTATCAAAAAGCTCTAAATTTATTCCTTGTCTTTTCCACAGGAGAACGTAGAAGGCTACTTTTCCTTTGAGATCGCGTGCTGAATAATCGGTGTTGTTCGTTGCTGCTAATACCATTTTGGATTTCCTTTCTCCAAAACTACTTGGCTGAAAAATTTCATTCAGTGCGCCAAAGCAACCTGCTACTTTATTGAATCCCGCATAAGCACACATGAATAACAGCAGTTCCTCGATTTCCTCACGGGTAACTCCTTGCTGTATAGCCATATTCACGTGGGCTGGAAAAGGATTACCCGCACCTCTATGCCCTTGATTGACAACATCAATGGCGATCGCAATTAGAGCTTTCGTCTTTTGGTCAATTAATGGCAAACCCCATGCTTCACCTGCTACACGAGTAACAAAATCACCAAATTTGGGATTGATGCTTTTTAAACCCTGTTGAAGTTCTTTGTCATCAAGAACGGCGTTTTTGTAGGCTTGATCATTTGTCATTTCAAGCAGTAGTTATTAAAGTTAATAATTCATTAGCAGCAAAAACATCGCGGTAGAAAGTTAATTGTTCGGTTTTGAGGTAGCAAGCGCCTCGGTGTCCACGACGAACCCAAGTAACATTTCCCTTGGCTATTGTTTCGTTAGTTTCGTCGTCTACACACTTCCATTCAAAGTAGGTATATTCACCATGAAACATCACGATTGGCCAGCACATAGTTACACCTGGTTGTGCAATCAATGCCCACCAATGTTTTTCACGCTCTTTTTGCTCATTTAAACCGAAATAAGGCCCGTCTTGGCACAAGTAAACTAAATCGTCGCGGTATTCTCCTGTTAATATATCTCCGCGTCCTTGCCTTAATGCCTCACAATGAGTTGGCCACCAATCTTTGTTTTCTTGCTCAATTTGTTCGAGGGTATAATTACGGTCAATTACTGGAAGCGTTTTTTCCTTCATTGCGATGATTCTTTCGGCATCCTCAATGAGTTTTTTCGCTACATAGGGTGTAACAAGTCCAGGGCGGGAATAATCAGCCGATAAATCTTCGTAGTAATTCCTGCGCTTTTTAGTAGCTATTGAAGCAGATTGATTGGTAGCTACAGAACCATTTCCTTTGGAAATACTGGTACTTTGGGCTTGCATGATAGATGTCCTGCTTAAGTTGATTAGTTGTTCAATGAAAGTGCGATACTCTTTCAGAGTCGCTCCGCGATCGCACACGCCAATGCGGAACTAAATTTACCTGCCAAGGACATAAAAATGTCTAATGCTTCCACTCCAAAAACGTGTCTAGCTTTTAACATACTTGGCTAGGCTTGAGCGTGTGCTATTTCAAGCAGTAGTGATCAAAGTTAATAATTCATTAGCAGCAAACACATCGCGATAGAAAGTTAATTGCTCAGTTTTGAGGTAGCAAGCACCTCTGTGTCCACGACGAACCCAAGTGACATTTCCCTTGGCTATTGTTTCGTTGGTTTCGTCGTCTACACACTTCCACTCAAAGTAGGTGACTTCACCGTGAAACATCACAATTGGCCAACACATAGTTACACCAGGCTGTGCAATTAATGCCCACCAATGTTTTTCACGCTCTTTTTGCTCATTTAAACCGAAATAAGGCCCATCTTGGCACAAGTAAACTAAATCGTCGCGGTATTCTCCTGTTAATATATCTCCGCGCCCTTGCCTTAATGCCTCACAATGAGTGGGCCACCAATCTTTGTTTTCTTGCTCAATTTGTTCGATGGTATAATCAGCAGAAATTTGTGGCAGCGTTCTCTCTTTCATCGCCACATATTTTTCAGCTTCTTCAATCAAGTTTTTAGCTTGGTAGCTGCTAACTAAACCAGGTCGAGAATAATCGGCTGATAAATCTTTATAGAAATTTTGGCGAGTTTTGCCCGCTTTTTTCGCTAAATTTCCGTTAGAAGTATTTCCCGAATTATTTGAAGTTGAAAGCGTGAGTTTTTGGTTAAGCATCAAGGAAACTATATCTTCCTTTAACTGGTTAGTTGCTCCAATTCTTGTGATCAGATCAGCTACTGTGGAACTACGCTGACCTGCAAGGGTCATCTGACTTTCATAGACGAAGGTATAGGGATCGCGTTCTGGAAAAGGAAATAGTTTAGCAACATACTTAGCCTGTTCTTTGACTGCTTGAGCATATTCTTGGGAGGCAAAGAACGTTTCCATTTCTAGATGATTTGCGAAAGCAATTTCAAAAGCTGCTTGATATTGCTTGTCTGCTGGTTCCGAATGAGACACTCCGGCGGCATCGGGTCGTGTATTGTCTACTTCCTCAAATAAATGCAATCGCAGTTTTAGCACTGAGTCACTGGCGGCAACTGTGGGAGCAAAAGTCTCTTTCATGTAGCGACGAAAGGCATCAACACTCACACCATCAGCTTTGCGAACCATCACATGAAATTTGAGAATACCCAAATTTCCGTTGGGATCGCCTGTTTCAATCCCGTCTAAATAAGTTACTGAATTTCCAGGGCTAGTATTGTACCCTATAGCTTGGCTAAATAAGTTATGCTCGTCATCCATCAAAATTGCAGCCGCTTCAAACCAAGTTTGACGGTCGGCTTCGGTTTCAAAAGTTAGTTCTGCAATCCCATCAAATTGAGATTCTGCTGGCGTCGTGTAATTGATTCCTGAAATTTCTGGCCACAAGCCACCCTCGTTATGAGCGAGGTGGAACTGCCAGTATTGATGCTGACCTGGGAGGCGGGCGCATACTGGGCCATGAACGTCTCTCCAGTAATCATCAAACAATTCTAAGGATATGCCTTTTCTTTTCCAAAGTAGGACATAAAAGACAGCTTTGCCCTTTTGGTCGCGGCTTGAATAATCTGTCTTTCTAATTCCCGATCTTCTGAGAGCTAGTACCATTTTGATTTCCTTAAAATCTGAATAATTTATTACAGTACATGGTTGGCTATGTTTTCATAGCTAAGGCGTATGTTTCAGACTTTGATACTTTCCTAAAGCAGCAATTTAACTGGATTTTATCAACTGCTTATTGTAAATATTTAGGATTTAATGATCATGAACCTAAAATTTCATTCAATGCGCCAAAACAACCTGCTGCTTTATTAAAGCCTGCATAAACGCACGTAAACAACAACAACTCCTCGATTTCCTCACGAGTAGCCCCTTGCTGAATAGCCATATTTACATGAGCGCCAAAAGGATTCCCTGGGCCTACATGATCTTGATTAACAACATCAATAGCAATTGTTATTAAAGCTTTTGTTTTTTGGTCAATTAATGGTAATCCCCAAGCTTCGCCTGCTACACGAGTGCAAAAATCTCCAAACTTCGGGTTGATGGCTTTTAAGCCTTCTTGCAGTGCTAGATCATTCAAAACCGCATTTTTATATTCCATGTAATTCTCCTTTTTAATTTAATTATCTTAATTTTCTGCTGAATGCCATGAAAGCTTGCCCTACTAAGACATATTGAGCCTACAACGTTATTCATTAAAATTTCGGAAAATTTACAAAGTTTTATCTAGGGAGAAAATTAATGTACAGTATAAAATTTTGTGTTATGATTCAAGGAATTGTTCGATAGAAATTAACCTATAACTAACTTATATATACTATCCCCATCTTCATAGTTTTGCCGGATAGTTACATTTGTATGCTGGAATGTGAATAGGTAGCAGGTAGATATTGCTCACTAGCAATATTAAATGCCTTTTTATTTTATTTATATTGAGAGACTATAACATTCTCAGACACTAGAGATTAGTAATTGTATTAAAGATTTATCAACCTTCAGTTTTATTTAAAAATTTCTTAAGGAATTGTATTTGCGCTAACCAATAGCAGCAAAGTTATTTTGAATCTATGCTACATCCTGCTGAGGAGCAAAACTATTAATTTAAGCTTTTTTAAAAAAAATTCATTTTTCATTACAATAAACTTTAAAAAATAATTAAGATTTGACAATTTTGAACAATTATAGTGCAAAGCAAATAAAAAAATAATAATTATGGAAGTAACAGATTACCTAAGTGATCAAAGTCACTTCCAATTATGAAATGATTAACTATTAACGATATCCAAGCGTGAAGATTCTAATCTATCCAACCAACCTTCTAAGTAAACTTGGTTAGCTTGCTGTTGAGAGCTATTAGTTGTATTGATCGGATAAGGTGCGAGTCCTAAAATAGCGGCAGTAGTCACGCAAAACATCGACTTTTGGAAACTGATACAAATTTGCACGCGCAAATCATCTTCTCCCCGAAGAGTCGCACTATAAAATTTGTGCAGATAGTCTGGGAGGTAGTGGCGCATATCCTGCATTAGCAGAGTTGGTGGAATTCCAGCACCACCAATGGGTAAAGGATCGGCATATAATGCACCGTATTCAAATCTATTCAGTTCTGGAGAAATTTGTTGAGCTTGAGCGTTGTAGGAAACTGTACCTGGGAAAGGCGTACCTCTGAAGAAAACGGCTTCTACATAAGGGACGGCTGTATCTTTAAGGAAAGTTAAACCAGCAGACTCAGGAATGATTTCATATTCCTGACCTTTAATGTTTACCTTATAGGTGATCGGTACGTTGGCGGCAGCAACTAAACCATCTAGAATATGCTGAACTACATCGGGGATAGAGGTAATTTCTTGGCGATCGTACTTATCTGATAAGGTAAGAAACATTTCGCTCATTACATTCCAGAATTGACCAAGGGCGCTGTAATAAGCTTGTTGGCGCACTTGTTCGGGTAAAAAATCTGGAAAAATGCTGTTTAATGCTCTGATGGGGAAGTTGTTTTTAATTTTAGATTGAATTGCTGGTTGCGATCGCGATCTAAATTCCTCTGAATCTAAGTAATCATCCAAACCGCCGCCACCATGCCACATCATAGTTTTCATGCAGTATTCAGCATACTCAAAATTGATGCGGTCATGTCCCCAATGGTGTAATAACTTGTCTAAAGTTATTACACCATTGAAGTATTTAAAAAAGGGAAAAAGTTCTAAAAATTGATGGTCAGCAATGTAGATGAGATTTTTGTAGTACGCATCCAGAACTACACCATAACTTTTCAAAATGCCGACAACTTCGAGCAGGTTATCTGGTGTATCAGGAAGCAGCGCCCCCCCAGATATTAAGTGCTGAACATACTTAGACATTGGGTGAGTGGAAGATTTGAAGCTAGTGCTTGTCATTGCAAAGAACACCTTAAGGGAGATTTTCAGAACTGCTAACTACACTCATTACGTGTGCGATCGCACTCGATTTTGCCATCATTGCTGTCATTGTTGGCTCACTCCAACGTAGTAACCAATTCGGTTGTAATCCAAAAGCCACGATCAGCACAGCTAAAATGATCGCAGGTATCCGGTCTGACCACTGTACAGGAGGCATATTTTCGACTTGTTTAGAAAGTCGCCCAAAAAATGCCCGATTAACCAACAGTAAAAAGTAAACTGCTGTTAAACCTGTACCGATCATAGATAAAAGTGTTTGAGTGGGGAAAACTGGGTAACTCCCCCTAAAAATCAAAAATTCTGAAATAAAACCCACCATTCCAGGGATACCCGCGCTAGCCATTACCCCTAAAACCATCAGACTACCAATCATTGGTAAGCCTCGTTCTGGATTGAGTAAACCCTCAAGCGCATCCAAATCACGAGTTTTTGCCTTTTTGTAAACCACGCCTACCAGCAAAAATAACATTGCTGAGATTAAGCCGTGACTAACCATTTGGAAAACTGCGCCAATAATACTTAAAGGAGTTGCAGCAGCAGCAGCTAATAAAATATAGCCCATGTGACCCACAGAGCTATAAGCGACCATTTTTTTGATATCTTTTTGAGCGATCGCATTAAATGCACCATATAGTACACTTACTACCGCCCAACTAGCCAACCAAGGAGCTACAACTGCCCAAGCTTCGGGGAATAACCCTAATCCAAACCTGAGTAAACCATAAGTTCCCAACTTCAACAGCACACCAGCCAACAATACAGAAATTGGCGTTGAAGCTTCAACGTGAGCATCAGGTAGCCAGGTATGGAAAGGAACTAAAGGAATTTTTATGCCAAATCCTACTAGCAACCCTGAAAGTAGCAATAACTGCGTTGCTAAAGGTAGAGAGGTAGCATATAGCTGTTCTGTTTCAAACGTGCTAGAACCACTAATCAGAACTAAGCCAAAGAAAGATGCTAAAATCAAAATTCCCGAAATAGCTGTATAAATCAGGAACTTTGTTGCAGCATACCCACGACGTTGACCGCCCCAGATAGCAATTAATAGATACAGGGGAATTAGTTCCACCTCGTAAAACAGGAAAAACAGCAGCAAATCCTGCGCTACGAAAGCCCCTGTGACACTAGCATTCAACACTAACAGTAAAGCGTAATAGAACCGAGGGCGGTTAATAGACTCCTCTGAGCTATAGATAGCAATGCAGGTAAGCAAAGAATTTAACACTACCAACGGCAAAGATAAGCCATCAACACCGAGTTTGTAGGTTAATCCGAGAGATTCAATCCAAGGAATAAATTCAGAAAACTGAAAACCCGCATCTTCTGCTTTAAACTGAAAAGCAATTATTAGCGACAAAATCAATACACCGACAGTAATACCTAAAGATATTTGACGGATAATTTTCGAGGGGATTGTCTGGGGCAAAAAAACCAGAAATACCGCCGATAATAGTGGCAACCAAATCAAGGCACTGAGCATAATTTTTGTCCTTTGTCCTCCAGTGTTTGAACGTTGCGATCGCCTGATCGCTAACGCTCAAACTTTCCCAATGTTTCCCAATTAATTAGCTATAAAAGCCTATCCGAAAAATCTGTTTGAGGTAAATAAACATCTGTATAAATCTCGTGTTTATCTTTTATAAAAATCTCTGCCCACAACTTCTCGGATAGGTTTTAAAATCAAAAAGCAAATGGATCGAATCCTAAAGCTTGTAAAAATGGCCAGCTAAAGATTGCAGTTAGCAAACTAATTCCTAACAGAATAGTCACAATATAAAACTGCGACTGACCGGAGCCAATGTATCTCAAGCCTTGTCCACTAAAAATAGTAGCTAGACCGACTAAATTAACCGCTCCATCTACTACATACTGATCTATCCAAGCATTAAATTTGGACAGTCGCTCAACTACCAAAACGACACTGACGCGGTAAAGTCGATCAATGTAAAAGTCATAAGCCAATAAGTCTTGCACAAATCTGATACTTCTTTGCATAGACCTTGACCAATTTCTACGCAACTCAAGCACTGCACCCAATACTGTACCGACTAAGCCAGATAACATTAGCAGTACAACGGCTGATCGATTAATATAATTCCAGTCTGGTAACAGAGATAAGCTCTGCATCATTAAGGGAACTAACAGGGTAGTGATAGTTAAAGTCACCATTGGTACAGCCATTGGCCAAGGAACTTCTGGCGCTCTTCTCGTTTTCGGCTGAGATTTCCCTAAAAATGCTAAACGAAAGACGCGCGTTAAATTGATTGCAGTCAAACAGTTAACCAGCAATATAACTGCAACTATCCAAGATTGGCTAGTCCAAAAAGCATCAAGTCCTCTTTCTAAAGCCCAAAAACTACCTAGTGGAGTTAGCCCAATTAATCCTGCTGATCCAACTAAAAAGGCGATAGTAGTTGCTGGCATTTTTGACCACAAACCACCCATTTCTGTGAGGTTTTGGTTGCTGGTGGTAGCAATTATTGAACCAATGCTCATGAACAGCAGAGCTTTGGCGATCGCATGAGTAAATAGGATTAACAAAGCAAAATCTGTCCATTGCATTCCTACTGCAATGAATACCAACCCCAAGAACGCGCTAGTGGAATGGGATAAAGCTCGCTTAATATCAATTTGTGCGATCGCCACTAACGAAGCACCAATAGCCGTCATCGTACCTACTACAACCAGAGTTGTCAAAGCTAAAGGTGAAATATTCAGAATAGGCTGAAGCTTAATCAGCACATAAGCACCACAGGACACAACTACAGAGTTACGCAAAATTGATGCTGGGTTTGGCCCCTCCATTGCCTCATCTAACCAAAGATGCAAAGGAAATTGAGCGCACTTCCCTATCGGCCCCGCAATCAATGCTAACCCCAACAAATTCGCTGTCAGAGGTGGCAAATTCGCTGTTTCCGCCCACTCATACAAATCATTAAAATTTAAGCTACCTGCTTGAGTTGCTAATACTACCACCCCCATCAGCAGCAACACATCTCCTACCCGTTTAGTTAAAAACGCATCTCGCGCTGCTGTCACCACCAAAGGTTGAGCATACCAAAAGCCAACTAATAAATAGGTAGAAAGCGTAAGTAATTCTAGCAAACCATAACTCAAAAACAAAGAGTTACTAATTGCCAACCCACTAATTGCCCCTTCAAAAAATCCCATCAGACCAAAGAAGCGGGCTAATGCCCAATCCTTCTCCATGTATCCCAAAGCAAAGATTTGCGCCAACAAACTTAAACCAGTGATCAATTCCATTGCCCCGACACTCACACTAGAGATGTCTACAGCAAACGATAGGTTTAAATCCGCTACTTGTAACCAATTAAACATCAACTCTTGAGAGTCTTGGTTCCATGTCGATCTAAATACAATTGAGCCATGAATCAACGCCAAGACCGTCATCAACACATTAAAGTACGCTGCTGGTCGGGGGCCTGTACGACGGACGATGCCTGTAGACCAAGGTAGGGTCAAAATCGCACCAATAAAGCCATACAAAGGAACCCACCAACTTACATGGGTGAGAAATTCTGTCATTGCAGAAAGCCCTTGCTATTTCAACATTAAATTTAGTTACTGATATTCACTACCCGAAAATCATCTCAGGTAGCTCCTCATATCTGGCAGTCAAATCAATTTTGAGTTAATTATTGTTGTTTAGCTTAACCTCTAAATTGGTATAAATTAACATTGGGTAACTACAAAATTTATTAATGAGCATCTAAACATCTCCTAATTGATTAGTGACTTTTTAGTATCTTTACCTAACAAAACTCAGTGAATAAAACATGATTTGAAGAACTTATGCAACTCAAAAATCCTGCTTATTGCCTTCTTTAGATAATTTTAGCAATTTTTATCAGTTGATTGAATTTGCTCCAACGTCCAATCATTATGGTTTACAGCGCATTATCCATCAGGGTATTTATACTTTATAAAAAAATTATAAAATATATAATCATTCTTGCAGAAAATCAAGCACATCTGTTCACCAGATTAGCCATTAATTCTGATTGTTAAGTTTTTTTAAATTTTCTCATTTAAAAATATCATAATAATTTATATTGTCAAGTAAGCTTTGCTTCTTTATGCTTAATTATGCAAGGTCAAGAAATACTTCTTGATCTCAAATAATGGGTATTACTGTCCAAATTTTGCCCACGATCCAATTTTGGACTAGCTAGTTCGCTCATCCCGTAGGAGATAAATTAATGCCAATTGCAGTTGGAATGATTGAAACCAAAGGGTTTCCAGCAGTAGTAGAAGCTGCTGATGCTATGGTTAAAGCTGCCCGTGTTACGCTAGTAGGCTATGAAAAAATCGGCAGTGCTCGTGTAACAGTAATTGTTAGGGGCGATGTTTCCGAAGTGCAGGCATCGGTATCAGCGGGTGTGGACGCAGCTAAACGGGTGAATGGCGGTGAAGTTCTTTCTACCCACATTATTGCGCGTCCTCATGAAAACCTAGAGTATGTACTGCCTATTCGTTATAGCGAAGAAGTAGAACAGTTCCGAATGTAGGTTTTATAAAGACTAAAATAATCACGTCTTTAAAATTGGAACTTTCAAGTCCCAAGTCTCAAGTTCAAATAATTTATTAAGCGAAGGAACAAAGGAATGGCAATTGCAGTTGGAATGATTGAAACTTTAGGTTTCCCCGCCGTTGTAGAAGCTGCTGACGCGATGGTTAAAGCTGCCCGTGTAACACTGGTAGGTTATGAGAAAATTGGCAGTGGTCGCGTTACCGTAATCGTTCGGGGAGACGTTTCGGAAGTCCAAGCTTCTGTATCAGCAGGAGTTGAATCTGTTAAGCGAGTTAATGGTGGTCAAGTGCTGTCTACTCACATCATTGCTCGTCCTCACGAAAACTTAGAGTATGTACTGCCAATTCGTTACACCGAAGCCGTAGAACAGTTCCGCGAAAGTGTTAGTGGTATTCGTCCCTACAACAGACCATAAAACGCATATAGGAAACTATGAAAGATGAAGAATGAAGCATGAAGAGTGGAACGCAGTTCATACTTCATACTTCACACTTCATAACCAGCTAATACAAGATGAAAATTGCCAAAGTTCGTGGCACGGTTGTTAGTACACACAAAGAACCTAGTCTCAGAGGCGTGAAGTTGCTGCTGTTGCAATTTATTGATGAAGTGGGACAGCTATTGCCGGAATATGAAGTAGCTGGCGATCAAGTAGGCGCAGGGTTAGATGAGTGGGTGCTAGTCAGCCGTGGTAGTGCTGCCCGTCAAATTGATGGTAGTGAAAAACGCCCCGTTGATGCGATGGTAGTAGCGATTATTGATACTGTAACCCTGGATAATAGTCTCTTGTATAGCAAGAAAGAACAGTATCGTTAATCAAGGAACAATGAACAATTATCAATTATCAATTCCCTGACAACTTTTGTGCTTGGTTTGAAATAACAAAATTTTTTGATTTCATATAACGCATCGGTATTGGGCAAACAGGCTAAAAATTGATAATTGTTAATTGATAATTGTTAATTGATTATTGAGTGGTCAAAAAGAGTGTTGTTTGATATTAGTGAGGAATTGATTTATGGCTGCCCGCAGTTCTGCGGCTCCACCGACACCCTGGTCAAAAAGCTTGGCAGAACCCAAAATTGATGCTTCAGCTTTTGTGCATTCTTTTTCCAACATAATAGGGGATGTCCGAGTTGGCTCTAATGTGATGATTGCCCCTGGAACCTCAATTCGGGCAGATGAAGGCAGTCCTTTCTATATTGGCGCAAGCACCAATATACAGGATGGAGTGGTCATTCATGGTCTGGAACAAGGCAGGGTACTTGGCGATGATGGTCAGGAATATTCTGTCTGGGTTGGCAAGAATGCTTCCCTGACCCACATGGCTTTAATTCATGGCCCCGCATATATTGGAGACGATTGCTTTATTGGTTTTCGCTCTACTGTGTTTAATGCACGGGTTGGGAAAGGCTGCATTGTAATGATGCACGCATTAATTAAGGATGTGGAGATTCCGCCAGGGAAGTATGTAGCTTCTGGGTCAATAATTACTAATCAAAAACAAGCTGACCGTCTGCCAGATGTACAGGCTCAAGATACAGAGTTTAGCCGCCATGTTGTAGGCATTAATGAGGCACTCAGGGCTGGTTATCTCTGTGCTGAAGATGTTGCCTGTGTGACAGAAGTTCGCGACGAAGTGACTCAATCAAACGAATCAATTAGCCCTAACCCTACAATTTTTGTTGATAACGATATGCCATTAAGCAACACCACCATCGATCAAGTCCGTAGTTTGTTGGCACAAGGTTGCCGCATTGGTTTAGAGTATGCCGACGACCGTCGCTTCCGTACAAATGCTTGGACAAGTGGCACATCAATCCAAACCCAAAATGCTTCACAAGCACTGGGTGCTTTAGAAAATTTCTTGTTAGAACATACTGGGGAATATGTCCGTTTAATTGGAATTGACCCCAAAGCTAAACGTCGGGTAGTTGAGCAAGTTATCCAAAGACCAGACGATAAGCCAGAGCCTGCTGGAACTCAACGCAGCAACGGTAATGGTAGAGCAACTGCACCAGCATCAGCATCCAAGAGTTCTACAAACAACGATTTAGCCGATCAAGTACGGAGTTTGTTGGCACAAGGTTGTCGTATTGGTGTTGAATATGCAGATGACCGTCGCTTCCGTAGTAATGCTTGGACAAGTGGTACATCAATCCAAACTCAAAACGCATCCCAGGCTCTCAGCGCTCTAGAAGGTTTTCTGGGGGAACATCAAGGGGAATATGTCAGATTGATTGGAATTGATCCTAAAGCCAAGCGTAGAGTAGTTGAGCAAATAATTCAAAGACCAGACGGGCCTGTAGTTGCTGCTCCTGCTCGTAGTGCTGGTAGCACTACTACTGCTAATCGCTCAAACAGTACTTCAAGCTATAAGAGTTCTGTCTTAAGTGATGAAACACTAAAAACAATCAAAGACTTATTAGCTCAAGGCTATAAGATTGGCTCAGAACACGCTGATGCGCGTCGCTTCCGCGTCGGTTCTTGGCACAGTTGTTCTCCGATTGAATCTAATAAACACTCTGAAGTAGTTCCAGCTTTGGAAGCTTGTCTCCAAGAACATAGCGGAGAGTATGTACGCTTAATTGGAATTGACCCCAAAGCCAAGCGTCGCGTTCAAGAGATGATTATTCAAAAGCCGTAAGAGCGATCGCGGTAGCTGCTAAAAGCTGGGAAAAAGGGGAGCAGAAATACTACTAAAGCAGCAAAAAAAGTATTGCTGACTCTCCATTTCCCATTCTCCTCATGTCCTCTATTCCCAACGCCTCATGCACTTGCCGCTATTGCAGCCTATCAGCAACAATGATATTTACATAACAGGTGATGTGAGCATTGATGCCAGTGCTGCGATCGCACCTGGGGTAATTATTCAAGCAGATCCAGACAGTAAAGTAATTATTGGTGCTGGTGTTTGCATTGGTATGGGAACAATTCTTCATGCTCACAAAGGCTCTCTAGAAGTAGAGGCAGGAGCAACTATTGGGGCTGGTGTTTTAGTAGTAGGCAATGTCAAAATCTCTACTCATGCTTGTATTGGTTCTTTGACTACCATTTGGAATGAAACTGTTGCGCCTAATCAATTAATCGTACCTGGTTCTTTGATTGGAGATACGGGACGGCAAATTGCCGATGCTAATCCAGAGGCTAGTACTGAAAATAAATCAGCTACAAATACAACAACAGAAGTCAATAAAGAATCAGCGCCTGTTAGTGCAAAAGAGGCTATTTCTCTAACAGTCGAAGAAATTCATAAGATAGACATTGCTGCCCAAACTCAATCTGAATCAGCACAAATTAATGGTGCTGTTCCCATTTATGGACAAGCTAATCTTAACCGATTGTTACATACGCTCTTTCCTCACAATAAATCCCTGAATAGTTTGCCTGAAAACAGTTCTGAGTGACAAAATGCAAAACTTACGCAACAAATAAATCAACAATTTTCGCTCTTGTCTTGATAATTTCCAATACTTTTATTTCCTGTTCCCTGTATTGTTAATTCCAGCGTTAAAATGGGTAATTTCTGAGTATACTAAGATTTATCAGAAAAGTGGTTTGAAGAGATTTTTTACCATAGATAAACACAGCTTATAGAGGTTTATTCACATCAAAAATATTTGCATGATCGGCTTTCAGAGTCTATTAGAAAAGTGATTTAAAGATGTTTTGACCGCAGATAAACGCAGATGTTTATTACAGATTAATTATTTTTATGATAGGCTCTAAGTGCCACTTTTGGGAGTTGTCGTGCCACGCTAAGCATAATTAATCTTAGGCTATAGGCATACTTAGATTAGAGGCTCCGTATTTTATCAACGGAGGTTATAAGTGGAAATATCATCAAGACTAACCCGTGTTGAACCATCAGAGCAAACAAAAAATTTCCGAGACACTGCTGTTGGTATGGTCTCGACTCGTAGCTTTCCCGCAATTGTTGGCACAGCAGATATGATGCTGAAGTCATCAGGGGTGACTTTAATCGGATTTGAAAAAATTGGTGGTGGTCACTGTACTGCAATTGTACGCGGCGGCATCTCTGATGTCCGTTTAGCTGTGGAATCTGGCGTACAGACTGCTGAACAGTTTGGTCAGCTTGTTTCATCTATAATAATTCCACGACCAATGCCTAATTTGGAAATGATTTTTCCTATGGGTAGTCGCTTAATGGAATTAGTTGATAAAAACGGCTATAGCCGCTTGAGTAATCAAGCAATTGGTTTATTAGAAACACGTGGATTTCCGGCGATGGTGGGGGCAGCAGATGCCATGCTTAAGTCAGCCGATGTTTATCTATCTTCTTATGAAATGATTGGTGATGGTTTGTGTACGGCGATTATTCGAGGTACTGTTGCCAATGTGGCGGTAGCTGTCGAAGCTGGGATGCTAGAAGCGGAAAGGATTGGCGAATTACACGCAGTTATGGTAATTCCAAGACCTTTGGACGATTTAGAGAAAAACTTGCCTGCTGCTAGTTGTTGGATAGATGAAAAACCTCAACCTATTAACTTACCAATAAGCGTTAAAGAAGTAGAAAAAGAATTTGTAGAGCTACCGGATTTAGCTAAACTACCTATTCATATCGAAGAATATGAAGAATAGTTTGCTAATATTTGAGCAATAATTAATATTTTTAGCAAAAATCTCGCTGTTCTTGTTTTAGCTGGCGCGATCGCCAGAAAAGTAGCTCTAATTTAATAAATATAAAACAAATTCACCCCCTGTCTGTTTACTAAAAGGGGGTAGGTTTGTGTTTAATGATGTTGAGATTAAATTAATGATTTTTATCTACAAGATCCAGGGTAACACTAGCGTTTCTGTGCTGCGATCGCTAATTTTGCTTCTTTAATTTTACGCAAGCGATCCATTATTTCTACTACTTGACCGTGATTAACACCTTGATCGGCATTTAGTATTACCAATGCCTCTTCATTAGGCTTAATTAACTGACGCACTGATGTTTCTAAAGTATCTAGCTGAACTGGCTTGCGATTCAGTGCTAATTGCCCCTGCTGGTCAACAGTTACGGTAATTTGACTAGGGCGCTGACTTTTAGCAGTCGTTGCCTTGGGCAAATTTACAGAAAGACCTTCCGAACGAGATAGAAACAAGCTAGACATGATAAAAAATGTCAGAATAGCAAAAACCACATCGATCATCGGTACGATGTTGATCTGAGATGGTAGTTCTGGTTCATCGGGTAGACGCATAACTACGTTCTCCTTCATAACGACGGCGATAGAGAAGTTCTAAATGTCCGCCGTACTCTTGAATTAGAGCTATCTGGCGTTGGTATAAACCCCGAAATGTATTAGAGAACAACAGAATAAAAATAGCTACTACTAAGCCAGAAGCTGTAGATACAAGAGCTTCACTAATCCCAGCACTTACGCTAGCAGTTTTAGTACCACCCACATCACCAAGTTGGAGCGAAGCAAAGGATGTAATCAAACCTAAAACTGTTCCTAAAAGACCTAGTAAAGGCGCAAGGCTAATAATTGTGTCAAATATGTTATTAAAACGTTTCAGCAAAGGAATTTCTGCTTGAGCTTCACTTTCTAAAGCCAAGCGAAATTCTTCTGGAGTTGCTTCTTCAAGTTCTAATGCTGCCAAAAAAATCCGAGCAAGAGGCAAATCAGTATTTTGCTTGAGCTTATTTAAAGCACTGACAACATTGTTACGACGATAAAAATTAAGCGCTTCTCTAACTACACGCTCTTGTCGGCTATTAATACGCCACCAAAAAGCGACTCGCTCAATAATTAGTGCGAACCCTAGTACCGAAAATGCTAGCAGTGGCCACATGACCACACCACCAGCAACAAAAAGATTAGAAATTCCCATATCCTGTCTCTAGGGCAATTAATAAGGCAGAGTCATTATAGTTTCTGGAGTTAGGGACGTAACGTCCTGAGTTACCAGTTCGCTACAAGGGCAAACATGACTTCTTTACGAAAATAAACTTAATGAGAATGAATGTCAAGCAATAAAAACTGGGAAACAACCAAAATATTTGTTATATAAAAACTTTTAGCCTCATAATCCAAGCATGATAAGCTTTTCAATATATTTTTTTAGAGGAAATGCCACTAAATAACTGCTTGTTTACACTTGACATTTGTTTCAAGGCATCTTACTTTGACTAAATTAAGTGCGAATTGTTTGCAATAGAACATGGGCTTGTCAACCATTGCTGTAGAGCAGCGAGAAAAAGAAGAGCAGCAGTTGAGATCTTTCCTCACCTACAGCCTCATCGGTTCACTGGTAACGCATATCGGCTTGTTGATCCTCAGTACATTGTGGGTCAAACCTGCTGAAGTAGCTGCCGAAGAGCCGATAGAGATTGAAATTGTTGACGCGCCCAGTATTGAAGAAACAAAACCGCCTGAAAACACCGAACTTCGAGAGGAAGCCACCGCAGGTGGGGGTTCTGGTGGCTCCGGTGGTGGCTTTGCTGGTGGTTCTGGTGGTGGCGCAGGAGCAAGTGAGATAGAAACAAATAGTGCATCTGCACAAGTAGCTCCCAAAAGTGCGATCGCTGATGCACGCCTATCCTCAGTAACTTCAGCACCATTACCGTCAATAGCTCCTCAGCCAGAAGTCCCGCAATTTAAAATACCGGATGTTCCTCAACCACTATCAACAAGGCAAATTGCTAGTAGCTTACTACCCGAACCACCAGTAGTTCCCAAACTAGAGCCCATTCCGACACCTGTTGCTAGTGTGCCACCAGAAGCAACTCCTGCCCCTGAACCTGAACCAACACCTCTTGCTAGCCTTCCACCAGACGCAATAGCGGAACCTGTCAAACCTACACCTACACCATCACCCAAAGAGGAACCAAAACCTTTAGCTACTCCATCACCTAGCCCAACTCCTAGCCCTCAAATATCACCTATTGTTAATGCTTCTCCACCTGTTCAACCACCCCAACCTGCAATACCTCAATTCCCTAATCTAGGGTCACTTACACAGAGATTTACAAATTTCTTTAATCCTCAAAACAATACGCCAACCGCACCACCAATAGCAGCAAATCCCCTAATTCCATCTAGCAATACTGGTGGAGCAAGCAATTCTTCAAAAACTGCTACAGGTACAGGCAATACTTCTGGAACAAATAGAGGTAGTGGTAACGGCTCTGGTACTGGTACGGGTAATGGTAACGGTACTGGTAATGGTAGTGGTAGAGGTACAGGTAGTGGTAACGGCTCTGGTACTGGTACGGGTAATGGCGACGGCTCTGGTACTGGTACAAAGCTGGCTACAGGGTCGGGCAATATTAATAGAAACCCCCCTGTGCCTAGATCTGGAAATACATCTCCGAAATGCGCTCCTTGTACTAAACCAAGACATCCTTCTGGGGCTGAAGAATTAGAAGGCACAGTAGTTGTCAAGATGGATGTTGACAAAGATGGCAATATCAGCAATATCAATCTTGCCAGCGGTAGTGGTCATAACATCCTCGATCAAACAGCACTGGAAACTGTCAGAAACGAGTGGAAGTTTACAAAATCTGACAACGGGCAAGCGGGAATTAAGAAAAAAATTACCTTTACTTTGGAGGGTTCTAACTACAACCGTATCGCTTTAGAGCGTCAACGTTTAGCAGAAAAGAAACAACGTGAACGTGAGCAACAGCAAGAGCGCCAACGCCAAGCTTTGGAACGTCAACAACAGCAAGAGCGCGAACGTCAACAACGGGAAGCTAATCAGTTAGTGGCACCAGTTCCGGCTGGTATTCCAGATAATACATCGCCACCAATTGTGCCATCAATTCCAGCAACACCGCCTCCTCTGGGTGCGTCACCAATTCCAACACCAACGCCACAAATTCCAGCAACACCACCACCTATAATCGTTCCGCCTGTACCAACACCAAATGAGCCAGAAGAAACTTCAACCCCAGAACCATCGGCATCTCCTTAACTTCAGAAGTTAGCGCCAGGATATTAGACCTTTTAGCGTTAGTCAAATTTTAGATAATTAACCACGAATGTAGGCGTAGCAGTGCGGCAGGCTAGCACAGATGCACATAGTTAATTAAGAGAAAATTTTCTTAATAGCTGTGATTTTTAAATGAAGAATTACTGTGAAATTAACCTTAATCGCACTAATAATCAATAAATAAAAAATGCTGTAAAAGTTAGACTTAGCAAATTTATCCATAGTTAATCAAAAAAATTACTTATTAGTAATTTTTTTCGGGACAACAAATCTAGCCAATTACAAGATTGCAATTCAACTGTCGTAAGGTCTGGTGTGAGAGATATGATCGTGCAAAAGCAAATAGTTAATAGTGCTTGGATGGCTGGGGTAGTATCGGTAATAATTGCTCAACCTGTAAGAGCGGATATTGCTCAAATCACTAATGTACGAGTTAACCCAACTGCTGGGGGTTTAGAAATAATTTTAGAAACAGCCGATCGCTCAACCCCTCAAGTAATTCTGTACAGTTCTAGAGGAGCGTTTGTTGCTGATATCATTGCTCAACTTCGCATTCCCCAAGGAACTGTATATACCGCAAATAGCTCTTCAGCAGGAATTACGGCTGTTACAGTTACAGCTGTTGATGCCAACACTACTAGATTAACGGTAACTGGGAATGGGGGTATACCTACAGGAGGCGTAAATTCTCAGGGTCAGGGATTAATCTTTAGTTTGACACCTGCAACAGCAATAAACACGGCTGAAACGCCAGTTGTGCCGAGTGCAGATACAGGTATGACTACTTCTGATGCTGATAACGGAACAGCAACTTCAAATGATGATGAAGATGTTGAAGAAATAGTTGTAACGGCTAGCCGTAGACCAGAAGTTTTAAGGAATGTCTCGCGTTCTGTAACTGTAATTCCCCGTGCAGAAATTGAACAACAAACAAATTTATCGAGAAATTTAACTGATATTCTTGGGAAGTTTGTACCAGGTTTAGGTGCGCCGACACAAAATACTGAAACTTATTATCAATCAATGCGCGGTCGTAACCCTCTGATTTTGATTGATGGAATTCCTCAAAATGCTAATACTTCGACTGCTTTTGCTAATGAACTTAGAACTATAGATCCCAGTGCTATTGAACGAATTGAGGTAGTGCGTGGTGCTAGTGCTACCTATGGGAATGGAGCAACAGGTGGTGTGATTAACATCATTACCCGCAAACCTACTGATCAAAAGTTGTCTTTTCAGACTGATGTTTCGGTGAATAGTTCTTTAACCCGTTTTGAGGATAGTTTAGGTAACTCGATCACCCAATCTTTATCTGGTAGAAGCGGGAATGTGGACTACACTCTAAGTTTGGCGCGAACAGATACGGGTAGCTTTTTTGATGCAAATGGCGATCGCATTCCCAACTGGCGCTCTAACTTAGATAATACCGAAAACTACAATATATTAGGAAAATTGGGAGTTAACCTCGATCCACAGCAACGTCTGCAACTCTCGGTTAATTACTTTAAAGATTCTACTTTTAGTGAATATATTTCAGATACCAGCCTTGATGGTAATGAAATTTTTCCAGAAAAAGCCCGTGCTATTCGTATAGACGGTCTTCAGTATGTTAATACTGATCTACCAGGGAATTTAACTAACAACATCAATTTAGATTATTCACACCAAAATATATTTGGTAGTAGAGTACAAGCACAAGCATACTATCGTACACAGACAACTTTTGATCAATATGGCGACGTAAGTCTTCGTAACCTTTCAAGGACACAACGGTTTGAAGGACTGATTCAAGGTGAACTAGAATCAGAAAAGCTGGGCGCACGGTTACAAATAGAAACACCTGTTTCTAATGCTATTAATTTACTTTGGGGGGTAGACTACTCTACTGAAGATAACTCCCAAATATACAATATGTTAGATAAAGAGTTATACACTAACAGTGGCAATAGACTTTTAAGAGCAACTGGTGAAAGCCGCACACTCACACCTCTTTATAATGTTAATAATTTAGGTTTATTTGCTCAATTACAAACAAAGTTAAGCGATCGCTTAACTTTAAATGGCGGTATTCGTAATGAAAATATCGGCTTTAGCGTTGATGACTATAGCACTATATGGGGGGCTAATATTAAAGGTGGTTCGCGTAATGTCAGTGCAACTGTTTTTAATGTTGGTACTGCTTATAATGCTACTGATGCAATTAGTGTATTTGCGGATTTTTCCCAAGGTTTTTCAATTCCAGATTTAGGTCGTGTATTACGAAATCCACCTGATAGTTTTGTTGATGCTGGCACTTCTGTTAATTTAACTGAACCACAAAAGGTTAATAGTTATGAAATAGGTGTACGTGGTAACTGGCGCTCTGTAAAAGCTTCTTTAGCTGCTTTCTATAACAACTCAGATTTAGGTTCAAGGTTAGTAGTAGTTGATCCAGAAAGTCCGTTACAGGTACAGAGAACACCAGAAAGGTTTTATGGTTTGGAAGGAACCGTAGATGTAGAGGTAGGAGGAGGATGGCAAATAGGTGGAACAGCTACTTTATCAGAGGGAGAGTTTCAAGATGTCGATGATAATGATGGTGATGAAGATACAAAAGAGTATTTAGCTTTCGATGTTTTCCGCGTACAACCAACTAAGTTAACTGCATATGTGGAAAATAAAACTACTTCTAGTTGGAGTAATCGCTTGCAAGTTTTGTATGTAGGCGATCGCAACCGTGCTTATGAAGACGGAACTCAACCTTTACCTATTAAGGGTTATATGACTGTGGATTATATCAGCAGCATTAAATTAGGTCGTGGAATGCTACAAGTTGGCGTAGAAAATTTACTGAATAAACAGTATTTTCCTGTGCAATCACAAGACAATGGTGGCTATGATTTTGATTCTGGGAATGTAGCAGCAAGAGGTCGAGCGCTCCGCATTGGCTACTCTCTGAGTTGGTAGCTAATTTTATTCAGGGGAAGGGCGCAGGGAGGAGGAAGGACACATCTAAAAAATTGATTTTTCTTTCCTTCACCAAGCGCGTTCTTCCTAATCACTCATAGCTATGTTTGAGGTTTATTGCTATGAAATTTAGGGAAATTGCATTTAGTCTGCACCAATACTTAGGGCTATTTTTAGGGATATTTTTAGTAATCATGGGGGTGACTGGCAGCTTATTAGTATTTGGTCACGAAATTGATCACTTGCTCAATCCCAATTTATTTAATATTTCACCCCAAGGGCAACGAGTACCTATCGAATTGGTGCTAAATAATATTCGCCAAGATTATCCAGATATAAAATTACAAAGTATCACTCTCCCGCAGCAAGCTACAGATGTATATGAGTTGCGGATGCTATCTAGTGATAGTAGCGCAGTTAATATTTATGCTGATCCTTATAAAGGGGTAATACTAGGCTCACGCCTAGAAGATGAAGGTTTTTTTAATTTCCTATTTAATTTACACGTTTACCTGTTAGCTGGCGATACTGGTATGACAATTGTTGGTATTGTTGGCTTGCTGCTACTGTTAATCAGTATTAGTGGCATTATTGTTTGGCCTGGTTGGAGAAGATTTGCTCAAGGTTTTTCAATTAAATGGTCAGCTAATTGGCGACGGATTAATTTTGACATACATAAAGTAGCTGGGATTTTTTCTGTAGTCTTTCTGCTTTTAATTGCTTCAACTGGGTCGGCGATCGCATTTTATTCATTTGTTGAGCCAACAGTATATTCTTTGACTCGTACATCACTACCATCTCCACCAACTTCACAACCTAGCGCTGGTCTCAAACCTTTATCTGTAGATCAGATATTACAAAAAGCCAATAGCGTTTTACCAAGTGCGAAAACTACTTTTATTTCTTTGCCAGCTAGCCCTGTTAAGCCTGTTAAAGTCCGTAAAAAGTTTTTAGATGAAATTCATCCTAATGGTGAAAATTATATTTATATTGATCAATTTAGCGGCAAAATTTTAAGGAGTGAAAGTGTTTTAGAAGCACCTTTAGCAGCTAGAATTTTAGGCGCACTTTACCCGCTACACATTGGTAGATATGGTGGAATGATTTCTAGGATCATCCATATTTTTGTAGGGATAGCAACTACAGGCTTATTCTTTACAGGGTTAGTAATGTGGTGGCATCGTCAAAAGCTGAAAGCTCGACACAATAAAATTATCAAGCAAAATCAAAAAGATTTAGTTCAGCGCGATCGAGATGGTTATTGGATGAATGAATGGCCTTGGTTTTAAATTTAGCTGTTAATGGGGATGCGATCGCTTCTTATTATCCTTATAAGACAAAATATAATTTTACAGTAAAAGTCATTTGCAATAATTAATTTGTGTATAATAGGAATGACATTTTGCGTATAGATAAACGCTCAATTGCTTAAGTTAAATTTTAATTAAGACAGTAAAGAAATATTCTTCAAAAAGACTATATGGACAGGGAAAACACAGAAGACACAATAATTCATAAAGTCGTTGTCAATGATGAAGGTCAATATTCAATCTGGCTGGCTGACCGAGAAAATGCGTTAGGCTGGCATGACGCTGGTAAAACTGGCTTAAAAGCTGAATGTTTAGCTTACATCAAAGAAGTTTGGACTGATATGAGACCTTTAAGCCTCCAAAAGAAAATGGCTGATGAAGCTTTAAATCAATAAACACGATCAACTAAATATTGGGTAACAACTTTAGTGTGCGTTGCATTAAAAATATATTTATTTAAATGTTAAATACAAGCAAATCTGCTCTTGGCGCTTGGGTAACATTTCCTCAAGCAAATCCTCAAGCAAACTTACGTTTATTTTGTTTACCCTACGCTGGTGGTAGTAGCGTAACTTTTCGCACTTGGAGTAATCATTTACCTAAAAGTATTGAAATTTGCCCAATTGAACTTCCAGGGCGAGGATCTCGTTTTATTGAAGCGCCTTTTACTCGTTTGGACTTACTTGTGGAAGCGATCGCATCTTCCCTACTTCCCTACCTAGATAAACCTTTTGCATTCTTCGGTCATAGTATGGGCGCGGTTATTAGCTTTGAACTGACACGGCTGATCAATAAAAAATACGGTTTACTTCCAGCCCACCTATTGATAGCAGGTCGCCACGCACCCCAACTTCGCGATCGCCATCCTCCAATTCATACCCTTCCAAAACCTGCTTTTATACAAGGATTATGCCGATACAAAGGTATGCCTAAGCAAGTTTTAGAAAATACTGAATTGATGGAAGTATTCTTGCCTATTCTTAGGGCAGATTTTGCTATTTGTGAAACATATAAATACATTGACGAACCTCCACTTCCTTGCCCTATAACTGCTTTTGGTGGCTTACAAGATTCTGAAACTAGCGTAGATGAACTAGAAGCTTGGCACAAGCAAACAAATAATTCCTTTTCATCACATCTGCTACCTGGAGATCATTTCTTTATTCAGTCAGATCAACTACTTCTACTTCAGCTAATTACCCAAACGCTAACTTGATTTAGCATTATTCAGCAACTTTAAGCAAAGGGCTATACTTGTTGCATATCAACCTTTAGAGATAAGTAATCTTACTTAAGGTAGAACAATAATTATTAGTGAATTAAGTCTTAGGGATGAGACTGTGCTAGTTACCAATTGTTAGTCTTCTTTACAAACTGATACAAAAAAACTGTATTGCACGGCCAGGTGCATATACAGTCAACTAGAGAAACAGGAGATCTGTTTCTTATATTCAGCATGACTAATGTTTCCTATCTCAACACGATAGGAGTATCAGCAGTCAATTGTTCACCTAAGTTTTACGCTGTTATGGAGAAGAAACTTTTAAGCATTAGTTTGCTGCTCTCATTGCTATTTACCAGTTTACTAGGTTTTTTTGATCCTGCGTCAGCCAAAAGTTCACCTAGACAAGCTTACAAACAAGCTAAATACGGAAATTTATATAAATATCGGTCGAGTAGTTCTCGTCGGTATAGATTGAAACGGCGTTCTAAAAGGTATGCACGTTACCAAGGTCGTGCTAATACTGGTATAGCATCTTGGTATGGCTCTGGACGTACTGCCAGTGGCAGAGCTTATGGTTCCAATACGGCGGCTCATCGTTATCTACCCTTCGGGACAAGAGTAAAAGTAACTAATCTAAGAAATCGCAAATCAACCTGGGTAGTAATCAACGATCGCGGGCCATTTATCGGAGGTCGAATCATTGATTTATCTAGGGGTGCTGCCCGACAGATAGGAATGAGCGGAATAGATCGGGTAAGTATCACCTATTAAAGTTAAACAGTCCGAAACAAGTCAAGCTTAAAAAGAAAAAGTTGAGGCACTTAAAGTGTCTCAACTTAACTAATTTTTAGATTCTTAAATCGCTTTAAGAACGTCCAAAAACAGATTTTACTGTTGATGTTAAAGATTCTTTAGCATCCTTGAGGGTTTGACTAATTGGCTGCTGGGTGTGCAGGAAGATACGAGCGCAATTGCGTCCAGGCATACCTGAAACTGAACCACCTGGATGTGTTCCAGCACCTGTAAGGTATAGTCCATCAATAGGTGTTTTATAATTAGCTAATTCTGGTAGTGGACGGAAAAACACCATTTGATCTAATGTCATATCAATATGGTAGTGATTTCCTTTAAGAAAGCCTGTACGTTCCGCTAGTTCTGGGGGACTTTCTACACGACGAGCGATGATTGAGTTTTTGAGGTTGGGTGCATAATCTGCTATTTTGTCGATAATGCGATCGCCTACTTGTTCCTTCAACTCATTAGTCCAACCTGTGCCTTTCATCCCTGTACCATCTTTACCCGCAATCTGGTAAGGTGCAAAAAACTCGATCCACATCGTATGCTTACCTTCTGGAGCCATTGAAGGGTCAAGCAGTGTAGGCACTACCACATATAAAGATGGATCTTCTGGTATTATGCCAGCAGTGGGTTCGCTATGAGCTACTTCTACGTGATTCACTGAATCAGCAATTAGCACAGAACCAATTAGATAGTCGTCTCGATGGTTGTGGTGTTCAAATCGAGGTAATTCAGATAAAGCTAGATCTACCTTAACAACACTCTCATTATTGTTAACAATCCGGCGATCTAAACGTTCCCGTAATTCAGGATCAGCATCATCTACATCACCTGCATCCACCATATTTAAGAACAAACGTTTGGCATCAATATTAGAAATTACACCTTTATTTGCTCTAAATTCTTTACCGCCAGCAACACGAACGCCTACAGCTTTACCATCATCAACCAAAATCTTTTCTACTGGATGATCGCAAAGAACTACACCACCTTTGCTCTTGACCAATTTAAGTAACGCTTCGACTAATGCACCACTACCACCACGTGGTCTTGCCATACCTGGGTTGTGGCGCATTGCCATCATAATTGAACCAATAGAAATGGTTTTTTGGGAAGGCGGCGCACCTAGTTCTGCCGCTAACCTTGCCAAGGGAGCTTTGAGAAATTCCGAATCAAACCACTCCTCTAAAACGTCGCGAGGACTGGTGAACATTGTCCGAATAAAATCTAATGTTTTATCTGGGCCTCCCAATAGAGAAAATAAATCTTTCAGTTTGGCAATATCATAATTGCCAGCCATATCAATTACAGACTTAGGCGGGGCGTTAAATATCGGAATCATCATACCGATAACTCTTTGCCAGAAGTTAGTAAATTCTGCATACTTCTCAGCATCACGGCTATTAAATTGGGCAATTTCAGCACAAGTTTTTTCAACAGAACCGTGAGCTAAAAAATATTTACCGTCTGGATGCGGGCAAAAAGTTACAGGGTCACAGTATAGATACTCTAATCCATACTTCTCTAGTTCTAATTCCTCGACTACAGGGCCAAGATGAATAAATTCATGGTCGATAGAACAAAGGTTGAATTTAAAACCAGGTGCTTCTTCAGGCATTACTTCTTCGGTTGTTGCTCCTCCCCCAGGCACAGAACGCCTTTCAAGTAGCAGCACACTATAACCTTCTTTTAATAGATAAGCAGCACAAACTAGCCCATTATGACCTGCGCCAATTATGACTACATCGTATGATTCCATGAATAATCTTCTGTTAAGGGGTGTCTCTCTTAGGGTAAAAATATTAGTAGGTATAAGTGTCTACCAGACGAAATAAATTGCTAAATAGCTGGATGGAAATAAACGTAACATCAGGGCTAGTCATTGATCATTGATC
The DNA here is from genome assembly GCA_036702875.1 of Oculatellaceae cyanobacterium. Taxonomy (GTDB): domain Bacteria; phylum Cyanobacteriota; class Cyanobacteriia; order Cyanobacteriales; family PCC-9333; genus Crinalium. Next base: position 41,942 of record DATNQB010000094.1, read on the forward strand.
ATTGATAATTGATCATTGATAATTGATAGAGGTATCTGGCGTAATGACTACCGTTACTCAATCGGCGGCTTTTTGTGAAGGCATTCAATATTTTGGTGAACCGCTACCAAATTTTGAGACTTACGGTAAGTCTCCTGTAATTGCAGAAGGTAAAACGAGCATAGCCGATCCTCACGATCAAAATGCTGTATTTCAAACCTTACTAGCAGCAGATGCCCTACGCTACCTAACGCTACAAATCACAGCTAGTAAAGCATCTGGACACCCAGGCGGTTTTGCGAGTTCTGCTGAAGCTTATGCTGCTTTAGTAATGCTGGGTTATAAGAATATCCTCACTGAAGTAGGACATCACGCCCCTGGATTTTATAGCGCCATGTTCTTAGATCGATCGCTCGAAGACATGGGCATAAATACAGTACAACAATTGCGTGATCGCTACCGCGAAAAACACGGACTTCTCGGACACCTCTCCGGTTATATCCCTGGTATTCTCGCTCCTGCTGGCCCACTTGGACAAGGGCAACACTTTGCAATGGCAGCAGCATTATTACACAAAGATAAATTATTCCCATTCACATTAGGCGATGGTGGACTAGGCGAACCTTATATTATGAGCAGCATGGCTCATTTTCACACTGCTTATCCTAGCGCGACCAACTTTTTACCCGTATTAGTGTGGAATGGTTACAGTCAAGAACATCACAGCATGGTTTCCACCAAAACCAATGAAGAAATGATTGCTTATTGGCGTGGTAACGGTTTTGAAGAAGTTGTGCTAGTAAATGCCAAAGATTTTGACGACCAAAACCAACCAGGAGATTATATTGATAGCACAGCCTTTTCCTTCAAACAGCGACTCGCATTTACCGAAGCTGTATTAGTGGGAATTGATCAAGCTGCGCGTTCTGCCTTAAATGGTAAGCTGACAGTATTCATTATCAAACAGCTTAAAGGTGCAGGTGTTCACGCCAGAGGTGCAAAATCCCATAACCTTTATCCTAAAGATACTTTAGATAGTCAACATATTTCCGAAGCCTTAAAAACACGTGCCTTAACCCCTGCTGCATGGGAACTTGTTCGCACAAACTGCGAACGTGCTGGGGGTGGTTCTGCTGCTAAAACAGCAGTAACCGAATTTGAGTTGCCATTGCCAGAATTAGGAGAATTACCTTTAACTGAATATCCCGTAGGTGGAGAAGCAAAAGTTTCTACTACAGAAATGGGGCGGTTAGTTGGTAAAGTAGGACAAATTGATAACAATTTCATAGTTACCAACGCCGACGGTAACGAAGCATCGGGTATTGGTAACATCAACCAAGCATTAAAAATTATCCACCCCACCAGCGACGAACTTTATAACCAAACCCCAGACGGGCAAGTTTATGAACCTTTAAGTGAAGACGCTTGTGCGGGTTTAGCCGTTGGTTTATCCCTGATGGGTGCTAGAACATTGTGGTGTTCTTACGAATCATTTGCCATCAACGGTTTACCAATTTGGCAAACAGTCACGCAAGCAATGGCAGAATTGCGCCGTCAGACTCCATCTACTATTACCTTATATACAGCAGGGGCATTAGAACAAGGGCGTAACGGTTGGACACACCAACGTCCTGAAATCGAAGCATACTTCGCCGCCATGATGCGGAATGGTAATATTTTTCCCTTATTTCCACCCGATGCAAATAGCATTCAAGTTTGCTACGACTGGGCATTAAGTACTAAGAATAAAGGAATTGTGATTACAGCGAGTAAATCACCTTTACCAATTCGTACAACTTTTGAACAAGCGCATCAAGCATTAGCAGATGGTGCAATAGTATTGCATGAAATTCCAGGTGATAGAACAGTAGTCTTTGCTGTTATCGGGGATATGACACTATTACCTGTATTTGAAGCAGCAGCATTTTTAGAAACCGAAGGTATTGGAGTGCGAATTGTTTCTATTGTTAACCCCCGTCGTTTATATCGTCCCCATGATGTTGCTTGGGACACCTGTTCTCAACCCGATGGCGACTTTTTAAATGATGCCAAATTTGCACAATTATTTGATGGTAATGCCTTAATTGGTGTTACAGGTGGCGCATCTGCAATGTTAGAACCTGTGATGTTACGGAGTAATTGTAAGCGCGATACATTTGCATGGAAACGTGGAGAAACTACTGCAAGTGCAGGTGAATTGATGGCGTTTAATGGGTTGACGGCGGAAGCGTTGACGAAACGTGCGATCGGGTTAGTGCATTAAAGCTAGATTTAATGCCCCTACTTAGGTTACAACTAGGTGGGGGCAATCTACAAGTTAAGGAAGTCTATAACAATGCGACCTGATTTAGAAGGTTTAGAGATTACTAAAGGCGAAGTCAGGAGATTGACTGGGATTGACAAAATATTCGACTTAAATTCTAATCCTTTTGAAATAATGATTTTGTCAATTTTATGTTTATCAATTATTTGGGAAATACTTTTGTATTCTCTCAGCGTGCTTTTTAAAATAAATCACTTAGAAGTATTAAAAGCTTTGTTAGAAAATCTGAAAATGCCAGCTTTTCTTATTTATATGGCTATACTATTTTTACCTCCTCTGATTATTAGTACATGGATTACTATAAGCATTAAGAAAAAAGAACAAATAATCAAAAACAATAAACCTTTGATGAAGTTAAGAAATGAGCTGAATCACTACAATAAACTTATTTACGATATTGATGTCTTAGATCAACTGGAAGCGGCAGGCAATCCTGTAAACTTATCTGATAGAAACAAAGTTATTGAAGCAATTAAAATAACCAGAGAAAACTTAGTACGTGCTTTTAAAACAGAAAAAATTTTGCGAGAGCACCCAAATTTTAAACCAGATAGTTTTGTAATTGATTTAACAGCTTTAAATGCCTTGCAGACCAGTGAACAAGCTAATGATTACGGCAGACTACTTAATGAAACTTTGCAGATTGCCGTTAATATGCAAGAAGAAATGTCAAAATTAACGTACAGTCAAGTAAAAAGTTAGTCAAAATACCCCTCTTCTGTCACTTTCCGAATCTTCATCTTAATAAAATTTTTTCAACAGAGGCAATATCAATTGATTGAGGGATTTGTAGTGCAATTTTTGCGATTTGGTCATCTCGTGGGATTGCTATTAAGAAATAACTGAGCGATCGCTTTCAAGACAACAGTTATAGAATTTAGAAATTGTAAGACTTTTCGGAAAGTGACAGAAGAGGAGTATATTACAAACAAAGCCGCGCGCCATAATCAAAAAATCTCATATTTGAATGGGAAATTTCAAGGCTGCATAGGCTGATTTTGTTTGTATATCTCCACTTTTTCGGGCGTGGTATATGATGTTTATGTTATCTGCAAGAGTCAGGAATTATACCAAACCAATAGTATCAAAAATATGAGCATCATAATATTGAAAATCTTCAAATTGAAACCTTAAATAATAATCCCACCAACTATTAGACTTGTTTGAAGCTTGGGAAGATAAACGCACGGTAAATATTTATATTAGCTCTACTTTAGCGAACTCATAAAATAGCCGATGGAATATTAAAACTAGCTACCCAAGAGCGCTCATTTTTATTATTTAACAATAAAATAATGATTTCCTGACATTTTCAATATCAGCCATAAGATAATTTTAATCTCATCATTCCTCCTACATTAGGATGATGTACTAACTTAAGTACTTAAGCAAGAATCACAAGTATTAATAATTGTAAACTCAAATTTAAGTTCAGATTATGCAATAGTCGAAATGCCATTGAATTCTTGGTCTTAAATCAAGTATCAGTTACCAGCGCTAAAGGAGATCAATATCCAGAAGCACCGTAAATTAGGAAATCTTGGAGACGACCAAATGTTTCAACAGCTACACCGTTTCAAAAACATTTTTCTTAAAGTTTTATCTAATCCACTTAAACGATTACCATTTAAGCCTTTATCTAGCAACGCGATGTTCAATAATAGGGGGCGTTCTTTTATAGGTAAGTATCATCTATATAGTGGCGAAAAACTTCATTGGGTTCCAATAATTTTTCGACTTTTAAAAGCAATTATCCCCAATATTTTGTCATGGGTAATATTTTGTGGATTTTATGGCTTTTTAATATCTCTACTTTACTCTCTAAATTGTCCAGTAGCATTGCCGGATGAAAGCGGTTTTGTTACTCAAGCAGTTTTAAGTTTTAATATTGGTTTAACTTTGTTATTAGTTTTCCGAACCAATACTGCTCACGAAAGGTTTTGGGAAGGGCGTAAACTTTGGGGTTATTTAGTTAATGTTTCCCGTAACTTAGCTCGTGACATTTGGATAGTAGTTAAAGAAAAAGACCACAAAGACAGAGAGGAAAAAGAAGCAATACTAAGACTAATTATTGCTTTTCCTGTTGCTATGAAGCTACATCTCAGAGCCGAGCCTGTCAATCAACAATTAGCATATTTGATGCCTGAAACTCAATATTTAAGAATTAGAGACACCCAGCACCCTCCGCTACAGATTGCTTTTTGGATTAGTGATTATTTGCAATATCAAAACGAGATTAACCGCCTCAACATTTATCAGTTAACTGGTTTACATAGGTTGGTAGATGAATTAGTAGATATTTTAGGAGGCTGTGAACGAATTTTAAAAACGCCCCTGCCTCTGATTTATACCATCCTCCTCAGAAAACTGGTATTAGTTTATTGCTTGGTATTGCCTTTTGAAATAGTAAAAGATTTGCATTGGTGGACTGGGGTATTAACAGCATTTGTCTCGTTTACATTGTTAAGTATTGAACAAATTGGCTCTGAAATCGAAGAACCTTTTGGTCACGATCCTAACGATCTACCATTAGATGTTATTTGTACTACGATCAGGCGCAATATTGAAGAATTAATTGCACTGGCTCCGATTAGCACTCGATCGCAAAGATAAAGCATTTGCAGAAAGTTTTTCAAGCTTCTGTTGTGATGCTTTCTTTGAGATGAGACAATTGCACTTGTCAGTGTCTCCAGAAAAAATGGCAAGCAAACCGAAAATTATTGTCCTTGATGATGATCCAACTGGTTCACAAACAGTCCACAGTTGCCTACTGCTAACGCGGTGGGATGTAGATACCCTAAGTTTGGGGTTAAATGATGACTCGCCTATTTTCTTTGTGCTGAGTAATACTAGGGCGCTGACTCCAGAAAAAGCGGCTGAGGTGACACGGGAAGTGTGTCGTAACTTGAAAAGTGCGATCGCATCCACCAATACCCAAGATTTTCTCATAGTCAGCCGTTCCGACTCCACCCTGCGCGGACACTACCCAGTTGAAACCGATGTCATTGCCCAAGAATTAGGTGGATTTGATGCTCATTTCTTAGTCCCAGCTTTCTTTGAAGGTGGACGCTTCACTCGTGACAGCGTACATTACCTCATAGTCAACGGTGTCCCCACACCAGTACATCAAACAGAATTTGCTCGTGATTCCGTCTTCGGCTATCATCACAGCTACTTACCAGACTACGTAGCAGAAAAAACCCAAGGTCGTATCCCAGCTAACACAGTAGAACGTTTTTTACTTACAGATATCCGTGCTGGTAGCTTAGAACGCCTCTTAAAACTGACTAATAACCAGTGTGGTGTTGTCGATGGTGAAACTCAAACCGACTTAGACATTTTTGCAGCAGATATTATTACAGCAGCAAGTCAAGGAAAACGCTTTTTGTTCCGCAGTGCTGCCAGCATTTTAACCTCCCTTGCCAATTTGGGACAGCAACCAATACCTGCTGAGGATATGTCTCAATATGTGCGAAATGGAAAACCAGGCGCAATAATTGTTGGTTCCCATGTAAAAAAGACAACTGAACAGTTAGAAAATTTACTACACGAACCAGGTATAGTAGGCATCGAAATTGATATTGTTCATTTACTGGATGATTCCCCTGCACAACGCACACAACTACTATCACAAAACCTAGAAAGTATTCATACAGCTTATAATTCTGGTAAAACACCCGTAGTTTATACCAGCAGACAAGAACTAACATTTGACAACGTACAAATGCGCCTACAGTTTGGGGTAGCAGTTTCAGCTTTATTAATGGATATTGTGCAGAGCTTACCCTCAGATATCGGTTTTTTGATTAGTAAAGGTGGAATTACTTCAAATGATGTCTTGAGTACAGGACTTGCTTTAACATCGGCGCGGCTTCTTGGTCAAATTTTACCAGGATGTTCGATAGTACGCACATCCGCCAACCACCCACAATTTCCTAATTTGCCAGTAGTACTGTTTCCAGGTAATGTAGGTGATGCTCATGCCTTAGCAATAGCTTTTCGGAGGCTAATAAATAATTAACAATTATCAATTCTCAATTCTCAATGATCCACGATCAATTATCAATGAGCTATCACCAATTATCAATGAGCTATCACTAAAGTGTGACCGTATGCAGTATAATAATTCGATTAGCAAGGATCAGCCCTATTTAATATGAATTCTGATTCTGCCCTTCCGTTACCTCAACCAAACGTTGCGGAGAATTCTATACCAGAAAATAGTCCTCTGCAAGTGCAATTAAAAACTGAGCAGGGGAAGCTACTGTTAATTTTGCCAACAGAAGTCGAAGCATCTGCCCAGATAAATTGGCAAATGTTTTGTGAGCAGTTAAAAAATCGTTTACAAGGAAATGATCGCTTTTGGCAACCCCAAATGCCTGTGCATCTGGTTGCTCAAGACCGACTTTTAGATGGACGACAACTCAAAGCGATCTCCGATACCTTGGCTAATGCTCAACTGCAACTGCAACGAGTTTACACTAGCAGACGACAAACCGCCGTTGCTGCTGCCACTGCTGGTTATGCAGTCGAACAGCAAATAATTTTATCTTCTTTAATAGCTTCCGAGGCTTTGCCAGACCCTCGCTTAACAGATCCCCTCTATATAGAAACAACAGTACGTTCAGGGGCAGAAATTCACCATCCTGGTACAGTTGTTATTCTGGGAGATGTGAATCCAGGTGGAATCGTAGTAGCTGGTGGGGATATATTAATTTGGGGACGTTTAAGGGGAGTTGCCCATGCAGGTAGCGAGGGCAATTTAGAGTGTAGAATTATGGCGCTACAAATGCAGCCAACACAGTTGCGAATTGCTGATTATGTTGCTAGAGCGCCAGAGAAACCTCCAGCCCAGTTTTATCCAGAGGTTGCCTACGTTACTGCTGAAGGAATTCGGATCACCAGAGCCACTGATTTTTCTAAGACCCACTTGTTATCTAACTCATGAGTCGCATTATTGTTGTTACCTCCGGTAAAGGAGGGGTGGGGAAAACCACTGTTACAGCTAATTTGGGAATGACATTAGCCCGATTGGGCAGTTCAGTTGTCCTGGTGGATGCGGATTTTGGTTTGAGAAATTTAGACCTACTGCTGGGGCTAGAAAATCGAGTCGTATATACTGCCATTGAAGTAATTAGTGGTGAGTGTCGATTAGAACAAGCTTTAGTAAAAGATAAACGGCAGCCGAGACTAGCACTGCTACCAGCAACCCAAAACCGCAGGGCAGAAGCCATTAACCCTAATCACATGAAGCAGTTAATTACAGCACTGGCTCAAATGTATGAGTTTGTGCTAATTGACTGCCCCGCAGGGATTGAGATGGGCTTTAAAAATGCGATCGCAGCAGCCCAAGAAGCTTTAATTGTCACCACCCCAGAAATTTCTGCTGTTCGAGATGCCGACCGCGTTATTGGCTTACTTGAAGCCAACAACATCAAGAAAGTTAACTTAATTGTCAACCGCCTGCGACCTGCAATGGTACAAGCTAATGACATGATGTCTGTAGAGGATGTTCAGGAAATTCTAGCAATTCCTTTAATCGGGATTATTCCCGATGACGAGCGAGTAATTGTCTCTACTAATCGCGGAGAACCGCTAGTTTTATCTGAAACTCCTTCTTTACCCGCAATGGCAATTACCAATATTGCTCATCGCCTCAAAGGTGAACAGGTTGATTTTATTAACCTAGAACCTGGTAATGATTCTTTCTTTTCGCGCGTCCGCAAACTTTTGTGGTCTAAGATTGGTTAATACGCACCTGTTGTGCCTGTTTTAATGATCAGTGAACTTCTAGAAAAGCTTTTTCTTCGCTTTCAGGCTGATCCCAGCCGCGAAAAAGTTAAGCGTCGCCTCCAGCTGGTGATAGCTCAAGATCGTGCTGACCTTACTCCGCAGATGATGGACGCGATGCGTAAAGAAATCCTAGAAGTTGTCTCTCGCTATGTGGAAATAGATAGCGAAGGCTTAGAGTTTTGCCTCGACAGTAACCAAAGGTCAACCGCCTTAATTGCTAACGTGCCTATCCGACGCATTAAACATGAAACGGAAGAAGAATCGGAAATTAGCGACGATATCCCTCTAGCAATTAGATCGCCCGAAGTATCGGAAATTAGTGATGATCTTCCTCTCGCGATTAGATCACAAGAAACATCTGAAGTTAGCGACGATATTTCTATAATTCTCAGATCAGAAGAAGTACCTGAAATTAACCAAGATCCTTCTATATAAGTCAACCTACAAGATGTGTAGAGACAAGCGTAGATCCCGCCTTAAATAAATGAATAAATTAAATATTTCTATGTATAGAGCGATACTACGACTCGTATATAAGTATGGGATACTTTTTTGAGAGATAAACTAAGTTGCTGCTAAATTATCAAAAATTGCTAATTTTCTACAACCATTTCATTTTTTGACTATTTTAGGGTATCTCTAAACATATCTATCTTTGGGAATATTTATGCAGGCGTTCTATAAGGCTATCGGATCAGCTAATCCTGTATGGAAGTATAGCACTGCTACTTTGTTGGGGTTAGGGGTGCTAACTAGCCCAGTTCACGCTATTTCCATTACTCCAGCATCATTAAGTACTGGTAGCGACCCCAACGCAGAATTTGCCACTCAATTGAAAGAGTTACTCCAAGGAAGTGCTTTCGGGATTAACGTTACAAATGTATCGGTCAGCCTGAATAGATTGGACAATGCCGTTTCTGCTGGCACATTTACTAACGAAAGTAATACTTACGGGGTCAGCAACGGTTTTGTGATTAGTTCAGGAAATGTTAACGACTACAACGATGGGACTAATACTGATACGGAGTTCACAACTGGTTATGGTGTTCCCGCCACTACAGATCAAGAAGCACTGCTTGACCCAATTACAGGTGGCTCATTCGACCATAACGATATTACACAAATTGATGTCACCTTCGATGTAGATCCAGATCCTAAATTTGACCAAGTTGCTTTTAACGTAGTTTTTGGTTCTGAAGAGTACCCTGAATATGTTGATAGTGACTTTATTGATGCGTTCGGTCTGTACATAAATGGTAACAATATTGCTACCACTGGCGGATTGCCCGTCAATATTAACCATCCAGATATGAGACCAATTCCTGGTACTGAGTTGGATGGTATTCTTGCCCCTGATCCTGATGGTTCAGGTGCTATTGACCCCAAACCAGTAGTTACTTACTCTGGAAGTGTTACCCCTGGTAGCACAGGTAATAAGTTAACGTTCATTGTGTCTGATACCAGCGATGATATCCTAGATACCGTAGCTTATATCTCTACTCTCACCAGTGAAGGTGCATCAGAAGAGCTTCCCGTTACACCTACAGAACAGATTGATAGTCAGTTTATCTATACTGACGTACCTAGTGGTCTGTTTGTCGGTACGCCTCTAGAGGGCAATGAAAATGCTTTGGAATATCTCATCAATCCAGATTCCAATGCCTTATTTACTAAAATTTTGGAGTTACCTATAGGGTTTGGTGACCAGTTTGATATCTCAGCCGAAGGCGAAGAACTTGGTACATTTCTGGCGGGAGAGGCGGTAGATTTCCTAGAATTACTAGGCAATGGTGTCTCATCGTTTACAATTTTTGGAATTAACTCTGGTACTCAGACAATAGCTAATCAATTTCAAGCTTTAGCTGTTACTGATCCAAATCTGTTCGCAGTTAAGTTGGAATTTGATCAACCGTCCGCTAGTTTTGCGGTGCAACAGGCAGCTACTCAAGATATACCTGAACCCACTTCTATTTTAGGATTACTCACATTTGGTATTCTAGGGGCAAGTTCAGTTTGTAAACGCAGACAACAGCAAAAAGCTTAAGAAAATAGCAGAAATTGATTTTAAAGTCCAATAAATCACAGCTATGTTCTGATTGCTGGAGCATGGCTGTTTTTATTGAGTGTATTTGCTTAATTCTAAAGTCTATCAATAAAAACTTAGAAAAATAGTGCGATCGCACCAAACGAGATCAAGTCAGCATGGGCGCGTCATTTCAATGGTACGCTGTAAAATAGCATTTCTAAATGTTAAGAGTGTTTTCCGTTATAAGGAAAGATAGCTTCACAACATAGGCGCAAGCATGGTCACCACCACAGAAAAAACAAATATTGGCCGTATTACCCAAATTATTGGTCCCGTTTTAGACGTTGAATTTTCTGCTGGCAAGATGCCACAGATTTACAACGCCTTAAAAATTGAAGGCAAGAATGAAGCCGGACAAGATGTATCCGTTACCTGTGAAGTGCAACAACTGCTAGGTGACAACACAGTGCGTGCAGTTGCCATGAGTACTACCGATGGCTTAGTACGCGGTATGGAAGTGGTAGACACTGGCGCTCCCATTAACGTTCCTGTTGGCCCAGCTACCCTGGGTCGGATCTTCAATGTACTCGGTGAACCCGTAGACAACCGAGGCCCCGTTAATAGTGAAGAAACCTTCTCTATTCATCGTTCGGCTCCCAAATTCACAGATCTAGAAACTAAGCCTTCCGTGTTTGAAACCGGGATTAAAGTAATTGACTTACTAACCCCCTATCGACGTGGTGGAAAAATTGGTTTATTCGGCGGTGCGGGCGTTGGTAAGACCGTAATCATGATGGAGTTGATTAACAATATCGCTACCAATCATGGCGGTGTATCCGTATTCGGTGGTGTGGGCGAACGCACCCGTGAGGGTAATGACCTTTATAACGAAATGATCGAGTCTGGGGTTATTAATAAAGATAATCTCAATGAATCAAAGATCGCTTTAGTTTACGGTCAGATGAATGAACCACCCGGAGCAAGAATGCGTGTCGGTCTTTCTGCTCTAACAATGGCTGAATACTTCCGAGATGTAAACAAGCAAGACGTACTGCTGTTCATCGACAATATCTTCCGGTTTGTACAAGCTGGTTCTGAAGTATCTGCACTATTAGGACGGATGCCTTCTGCGGTGGGATATCAGCCAACTCTATCAACCGATATGGGTGACTTGCAGGAGCGGATCACTTCTACAACTGAAGGTTCAATTACTTCGGTGCAAGCAGTGTATGTACCAGCAGACGACTTGACCGACCCTGCACCTGCAACTACCTTTGCTCACTTGGATGGAACAACGGTGTTGTCTCGTGGTTTGGCAGCTAAAGGTATTTACCCTGCGGTAGACCCTCTGGGTTCTACTTCTACCATGCTACAACCAGCCATTGTAGGTGGAGAGCATTATCAAGTTGCCCGTGCAGTGCAATCAACCCTACAACGTTACAAAGAATTGCAAGATATTATTGCAATTCTCGGTTTGGATGAATTGTCGGAAGATGACCGTGTAACTGTAGCTCGTGCGCGGAAGATTGAACGCTTCTTGTCTCAGCCGTTCTTTGTAGCAGAAGTATTCACTGGTTCTCCTGGTAAGTATGTGAAGTTGGAAGACACAATCAAAGGCTTCCAAATGATTCTGTCTGGAGAATTAGATGCTCTACCAGAACAAGCTTTTTACTTAGTTGGCGATATCAACGAAGCGATCGCTAAAGCAGATAAGCTCAAAGGCTAATGGGGAATAGGGACTGGGGACTGGTGAGTCTGAAAAAATTTTCTTTGCTCACCAATCACCAATCCCCAATCACTAATCACCAATTACTAATCATCTATGGCATTAACCGTTCGTGTAATTTCTCCTGACAAAACTGTCTGGGATGCTGCTGCCGAAGAAATCGTTTTACCTAGCACCACAGGTCAACTCGGTATCCTCACAGGTCACGCACCATTGTTATCTGCGCTAGATACTGGTGTGATGCGTGTCCGCGCTGGGAAAGATTGGGTGGCGATCGCTCTGATGGGTGGATTTGCAGAAATTGAGAATAATGAAGTTACCATTCTCGTTAATGGTGCTGAACGTGGTGACAAGATTAATCTCGAAGAAGCTCGTACTGCTTACAACGAAGCAGAATCTCGCTTGAATCAAGTTCAAAATGGTGGTAATCGCCAAGAACAAATTCAAGCAACTCAAGCCTTAAAACGGGCTAGAGCAAGGTTTCAAGCTGCTGGCGGTATGGTACAAGCTTAAAGTTTTGGTTTTTCCCAATTTAAAAAAACTCCTCCTATAAAAATATTGGAGGAGTTTTTTATCAAAAAATTTTACAAAACATCAATATTACCCCTTGGCTCTCTAGTTAAATGGAGGGTTTATAGTATAAATGTGAGCTTCAATAAACTTACTCAATCAAGAAAAAGATCATGACATTAGAACTAACAGTTCCCAGCATGGCTTGTTCTGCTTGTGCTGAGACCATTACTAATGCGATACAAGGAATTGACGCTAGTGCGAAGGTAGAGGCTGACCCCAAAACTAAGCTAGTTAAAGTGGAAACTGAACAACCACAAAAAGCGGTTAAAGATGCGATCGCATCTGCTGGTTATCCAGTCTCTTGAGCAATTAACAATTAACCCACAACTGAAGATGGAACAGTTCTCCTACAACTTCAGTAGTGGGCAAGAGGCTTGAATTGATAATTGTTAATTGATTTTAGCCCTCCTCACCCCCAACTTTTAGCTGTAAATAAACCAGCAATAACGTTACAGCTAACAAAACAGTTGCAGCAGCAGCAGCGTAGCCAAAATCAAATTGTGCAAAAGCCTGATCGTAAATATAGTAAACCAGTAAATTAGTAGAGTTTAACGGGCCACCACCCGTAATTACATATACCTGCTCGAAACTTCGCAATGTAAAAATAGCAGTAGTAACCGTAGCAAATACCAAAGTAGGTTTTAATCCAGGCAGAGTAATATGCCAAAACTGTTGCCAAGAATTAGCACCATCTAACTCAGCGGCTTCATAACGATTAATCGGAATTGCTTGCAAACCTGCTAAAAAAACAACCATATTAAAACCTAACTGCTTCCAAATGCTCAATAAAATTAGCACTGGCATTGCCCAAACTGTGCTGCCTAGCCAAGAAATTGATTCAATCCCAAAATAATTTAGTAGCGAATTAACAAAGCCTTCGGTTTGAAACAACCAGCGAAACCCCAAACCAGCAGCTACAAGGGAAGTAATGGAAGGAATAAAATAGGCAGTGCGTAACAATCCTCGTAAAGCAAAGGAACGATTCAGTAATACTGCTAACCCTAAAGAAATAACTAAACTGGGAATAACTGTAGCAAGGGTGAAATAGACAGAATTAGTTACAACTTGCCAAAAGTCAGGAGTTAGGAGTAAACGCAAGTAGTTTTTCCAACCTACCCAGTGGACACCAGAAGCGGTAAAACTACCAGTAGTAAAGCTGAGATAAAACAGGTAGGCAATTGGCCACAGTAGGAAAGCACCCAAAAAAATCAGTGCAGGGGCAAGAAAAATCCACGCTGCGATTCCTTCTTGACGAGACGCGACGCGAAGGGAAAGCTGCGCTAATGCTTGATTATCTACTAAGTTACTTTTAGAAGAACGCCAAAAATTCATAAATCAGGTGTTGGCATTTTCATGTTGGGGTATGGGTATTCTAACTTTATGCACTACCTAAAGCTTTTGAGCCTAAAAGCTATGACTAATATGAGTAACAATTTTTTAAATTTATCTCTCAAACAACTAAGTTTTCCACAAACTAGCAAGCTGCTGAAATCCAGCATATTTGTGGGGCTAGTTAGTGCGTTGGGTGTAACTATGACAGCTACAGCCTTAATACAACCGCTACTAGCGCAATTTGCCCCTATCGGAATTGTAGATAAGGCGCGAGCATCTGAAGCTAAACTGTCCTTGCGTAATCTCAACCAAGCCCAAAAAATTTACTACGCTAAAAAGGGAAAATTTGCTACCAGTATTGCTCAGTTGGGTGCAAATGTTAAGCCAGATACAAATAATTATCGCTACCGAATAGTTACTAAACCAAAATTGCCTCGCCAAGTAATGATGACTGCTCAAGCAAAGCGAAATGATGTCAAAAGTTATACAGCCGCAATATTTGTGACTACAGTTAATCGTAACCGATTGACCGTTTCAGGTACTTGTGAAACTGCTAGAGCATCATCCAAACTTCCGGCAATGCCAAAACCTCCCAAAAAGGGTTCAGTGCAAATTCAATGTCCAGCAGGTTCCCGTTTGGTAGTAAGGTAAGGTTTTTTTCTTTTGTATTTTTTAGCTGATTAGGAAATGGGGAGATAGAAAGAGTTTGCTCAGTTTTTTACTATAAGGCGTGCAATTGAATTAGTTTAATTAGATAATTAATTAGCTTTTAATTACTAGATGATTTTTAATTCAACACTAACTGACTCTACGCCCAGCTTAATTTCGCCCGTCGTTCCCCCGAACTTACTTGTAACAGACTCCCCCATAAAACTAGGAATTATGGCTTCTGGGAGTGGCAGTAACTTTGAAGCGATCGCACAAGCTATTGCCGACAAACAACTAAACGCCCAGATTCAAGTTGTAATTTACAACAATCCCAACGCTCAGGTAGCTGCACGCGCCCAAAAATGGGGTATTCCCGCAGTTCTTCATAATCATCGGGAATTTGCTAGCCGCGAAGATTTAGATCAGCAAATTGTCCAAACTTTGCAACAGTTTAATGTCGAATGGCTAATTATGGCAGGTTGGATGCGCCTGATTACTCAAGTACTACTTGACAATTTTCCTAATCAGGTGATTAATATTCACCCCAGTTTATTACCTAGTTTTAAAGGTGTCCGAGCAGTAGAGCAAGCTTTGAAAGCTGGAGTAAAAATTGCTGGCTGTAGCGTTCACCTAGTTAGTCTAGAAGTTGATAGTGGCCCTATTTTGATGCAAGCGGCTGTACCAGTTTTACCTAATGATACCCATGAAACTCTACACGCCCGAATTCAACTAGAAGAACATCGCATTTTGCCACAAGCGATCGCTCTAGCTGCTCAAAAATAGGTTCTTCCGTTTTTACTATATTTTCCTTTGTGGGGGAAGCAGAAGAGATCGAGAAAAAATCTTCATATAAAGAATATTTGCACACTAATTACCAAATACCCTGGTAATCACCAATCACTAAATCATGCCTTTTTTATAGTGTCCCAGCTTCCAAAAATAACTAGAAATCAAATTTGTAACTATGTGAGCTACTATCGGAACCAATAAATTATGAGTAGCTACAGCACTAAATCCAAACAACAGCCCAACAATTGTTGCCCAAACAACATAAGGCCATTGTTGTCGTCCACTGAGATGTAAAACACCAAAACAAATACTTGACAACACAACCCCAACAACGTCTAAACCTAGCGTGGGTAACATTAACCCCCGAAATAACAATTCCTCACTTAAGCCAGGTAGCAACCCTAACCAAATTAAATCAGGCAAAATTAAGGGTTTGAGTACCAATTCTAAGTAGAAGTCCGCACTACGTTGGTAATGAGGCCATAGACGATAGACAACCGCACTCGCTCCTGTTATTGCTAAACCAAGAGCTAACCCTAAAAAGATCTCCAGATATGTCCAGCGGACAGGTAGCAATGACATAGAGCTAAAGTGTAACCACACCTTGGTAATTACTAGCAACACCACAGCCGTCACACCCATTGCGATCAAAATTTGGGTGCGAGTTAGAGGTTCAATTTCCGGGTTTTCAGGAAGATTATTTGCCAATGGTTTGAGATAAGCCACTTAGGGACGAGATATTTGGACTCAGGGCGTTAATATTGATGCCTGCTCGATCAGCAACTAAAACACCCAGTGCCTCTAAATATGAGTTTACCTGTAATGCTTTAATCCCTAACTTTTCTGGAGAAACTTGCATTTGGGTATGATTTTCCTCCACAGCAATAATTTTTATAGGTAGCTGGCTAAAACTCAAAATAGCGCTCCCGCCACAAGCTGTTGCGGGTATCACCACAGCATCAACTTGATCTGCCCAAATATCTTCTTGGTGAGGTCGCTCTTGTTTTTGGGTAATAAACTGAGGTGCGCGGCTTAGTCCGACTAATACACAAGGTAAAAATGTATAACCTAACTCTTCAGCGGCTGAACGCGGAGATATATCTGGATCTAGGGGTAAGGGTAAAAGCGCTGGGGCGTGGGCGCAGGGGATTTGAAAGGTACGCACAACTAAGTGGCTAATAACAGCTTCGGCTCCAGCCAAGGGGTCTACCCCCTGCCCATGTCGATAATTTTGTAAGATTTCACTACTAGAGTCGTCAGGAAAACGGGCAACGACCGCGATCGCATCCGCCTTTTCCTGGTGGATCAACACTTCAGCAGCCCGCAATAAACTATCAGGATTTTGAATTGTCCCCCAACTAGCTCCAGAATCAGCTATTCGTAGTTCAACTCCTAAAGGCTGATCTGTAACTATATAGTCAGTTAAATTTAAGCCCAGTGTGGCTCTAGCAGCATCAGCCGCTTGTAAGTGTCGCACTCTTAAATCCGGTTCAATTCCGCGGTCAAGAATTAAACCTACTCGATTACTGCGTACAGGTCGTAAACCCCAGTAATTAGCAGCAAATTGGTCAAGTGCGTATCCCTCCACATAAAAACCATTGGGTAAATTCCAATAGAGAGAAGCACCGTTGAGAACATTAGGGTGAGTAATCAAGCGATCGCAGCCAGAGGCGATCGCTTTTGCTACTGGTAGAGCGTCACCTGCATAGCCACCTATGGACGCTCCCACACCAGTTGGGACAATTAATACAACAGTATAAGGACGTTGATTCACGTGCTATTTAATAGAATTATCCGCTACAGTAACTATTGCCTCCAGTTGTACTTTTCCACGATCCTGATCCACATTAGTAACTGCCCAACGCAGAGGTTCCCCTCGTTTTTGCAATTCTGTCTTAATCGCGTGCTGTAACTGCTCGGTGGACTCCTCTAAATCTATTTCTGCACTAATAAAGTGAGTAGTCATTGTAACTTCCCTGTAAACAGTGAATTTGAGTTTGGCAAAATACTATTTGTTTTAGAATGAGGTTATCACCCGTCCTGTTTAATCACAAACAGAATCGTGTTTACTTCTGGAACTGTCCAAACTGCAGCTCGTACAATTCGTCTTCTTTTTCGCTTTCAATTTTCAAATTAGAGCGAGGATAAGCAACACATAGCAAAACATACCCTTTTTCCTGAAGTTCTAGACTAACGCCCATACCATCAGCTTGATCCACCTTTCCTTCCACAATCCGACCAGCACAGGTAGTACAAACACCTGCATTGCAGGAACTTGGTAAATCTAATCCCGCAGCAGATGCAGCCCGGAGAATTAATTTATCCTCTGGAACTTGGAGCGTATGTGTGTTTCCTTGATGTTCGATTTGAACAGTATACATTTTGGACATAAACGGCTGTAATTTCGGGTTAACCTACCCTGCAAAATTCCATACTTATATTTTCATATAACCTGGCTACATGAAACAAAGGGATATAAAAAATAGTTCAAATCAACGTCACTGCCCTAAATGCGGCAATGATGAGTTTTATCGCTGCAAGCGCAACAGCCATCTTGAAAAATTAGTTTCTTTTGTTGGCTTGTTTCCTTATCTTTGCCATCACTATTCGTGTAGAAAAAAATCATTAATTTTTTCAACCCAAGACTATTTTAAAATCTACGATAGGAAAAGTTTTTTTCTGACTTTACTAACATTTTTTTTTATTTTCTTATCTTTCGTTGGTTTGGTAAGAGCAATCCAGTCAAATCAGTTAACTAGATTATTAGCTTTTGGAAGTTATTTTAACGAAGGCATACATAGTGATAATGGAAAATTATTAGAGTATCAAAATTTTGAAGAAGGAATCCAACTTAAATACTCTGAATATTGGGAAAGACAAGAATTGCCCGATCCTTTAACTGGTGAAATAGTAACATTTATATCTCCCAAAGAAAGTGATTTTGATACATTTAGAGAAAAAGTTTTTATTACTGTAGAACTTTTATCAAAAACAGACACATCTTTAGATGAATATAAAAATTCTTCTTACACAGAAATACAAAAATTTTTAAAGAATTCCATAATTATTGAATCTAGTATTACAACTCTTGGCAACATTCCTGCTTATAAAATAATTTATTCAGGTAAAGATTCTAACTCTAATTGGATAGCCAATATGGAAGTTCTAACAGTAAAAAACAATCAAGCATACAGAATTACTTATACAGCAGATAGTAGTAATTATAATAAATTTTTAATAAATGCAGAAGAAATAATCAATAGTTTCAAATTTTTGAAATAAAAATATCAAAAAAAAGTGTCTGGGACTAAACAGACACTTTTTTACTTAACTTGATAAAAACTTTAACCTTGTAAAGCCTGAGCGCCGCCTACAACTTCCAGAATTTCCTGAGTAATTGCAGCTTGTCTTGCTTTGTTGTAAGACAAAGTTAAGCTGCTAATCAAGTCGCTGGCGTTGTCGCTGGCGTTGTTCATTGCAGTCATCCGCGCAGCCAATTCACTAGCCGCAGATTCTTGTAATGCCCGTAGTAACTGATTATTCAAGTACAGTGGTAACAAAGCATCAAGAATTTGCACCGGATCTTGCTCAAAAATCATGTCACGAGGGAAGGTACGGGTTGGGGTAGCTACTTTCTCCCGCGATACTTCAAAATTACCGCCACGGGTAGTAAGGCGGAAAATCTCATCATCCTGTGTTTCTAGTCCTTGCGACGTTAAAGGTAGCAAGGTTTGAATTACTGGACGAGAGCTAATTAAAGAAACAAACTTGGTATAAACAAGT
Source organism: Oculatellaceae cyanobacterium (assembly GCA_036702875.1). Taxonomy (GTDB): domain Bacteria; phylum Cyanobacteriota; class Cyanobacteriia; order Cyanobacteriales; family PCC-9333; genus Crinalium. The sequence continues at coordinate 60,914 of DATNQB010000094.1, forward strand.
TCAACCCGATCTACACTCTCGGAAAGGAATAAAGAAAGCAATTCATCAGCAACTTTGGATGCTTCTGCTGCTGTTGGAATTTGCTCTAAACCAGTGTAAGTAGCATCAATTGGCTGGTTACGGCGTTGGAAATACTGGATAGCTTTACGTCCTATCAGCACATATTTATAATCCAAGCCTTCTGCTTTGAGTTCCTTTGCGCGATTTTCAGCACGACGGATAACATTGGAGTTATAACCGCCACAAAGACCGCGATCGCCTGTAACTACAACTAAACCAACTGTACGAACTTCTCGTTGTCTGAGCAGAGGTAGAGTTACATCTTCAAACCTCAGACGATTTTGTAAGCCGTATAGAACCTGAGCGAGTCTATCGGCAAACGGGCGAGTAGCAATTACTTGTTGCTGTGCGCGACGCACCTTAGCTGCTGCCACAAGACGCATTGCTTCAGTAATTTTTTGGGTATTTTTGACCGACTGAATGCGATCGCGAATACTTTTGAGATTAGCCATAGTTTTTCCCCAGAATTCAAAATTCAGAATTCATAATTTAGAAGCCAGGAGATAGCTTAATTCTGACTCTTGGCTTCTAAGTTCTGACTCCTTAACTAGGCAGATACCAAGAATGTTTTCTTGTATTCTGCGATCGCTTCCTTAAGAAGACTTTCTGCTTCATCAGTTAGCTGCTTGCTGCTACGAAGAATGTCAACGTACTGCTGCTTGCTGGTCTTCAAGTAATCCCGCAAACCTTGAGCAAAAGGAGCTACTTTTTCTACAGGAATATCATCTAAATAACCATTCAAACCTGCATACACAACAGCCACCTGTTCAGCAACAGATAGTGGGGAGAACTGAGACTGCTTCAAGATTTCACGTAAACGTTGACCACGCGATAATTGATTTTGGGTAGCTTGGTCTAAATCAGAAGCAAACTGAGCAAAAGCTTGCAAATCATCAAACTGAGCCAATTCCAACTTCAACTTACCAGCAACTTTCTTCATTGCCTTGGTTTGAGCCGCAGAACCCACACGGGACACCGAAATACCCGCGTTAATAGCTGGACGTAAACCAGAGTTGAACAAGTCAGAAGATAAGAAGATCTGACCGTCTGTAATTGAAATTACGTTAGTGGGAATGTAAGCAGATACGTCACCTGCTTGAGTTTCGATAATAGGCAGAGCAGTCATACTGCCTTCACCCAAATCGTTACTTAACTTAGCTGCGCGTTCCAGCAAGCGGGAGTGAATGTAGAAAACATCTCCAGGGTACGCTTCCCGTCCTGGTGGACGACGTAGCAGCAAGGACATTTGGCGATAAGCTTGTGCTTGCTTGGAGAGGTCATCATAAATTACCAGGGTGTGCTTGCCTTGATACATAAAGTACTCGGCTAAGGTTGCACCTGTGTATGGAGCCAGATATTGTAATGTTGCTGGGTCGTTAGCGTTAGCTGCAACTACGATGGTGTAGTCCATTGCGCCCCGCTCTTGCAGAACACCGACTACCTGAGCAACGGTAGAAGCTTTTTGACCGATCGCAACGTAAACACAGATAACATTTTCTTCTTTTTGGTTGAGAATTGTATCAACCGCCACAGAAGTTTTACCAGTTTGTCTGTCACCAATAATTAACTCGCGCTGACCACGACCAATTGGAATCATCGCGTCAATAGCAGTGATTCCTGTTTGCATTGGCTCATATACAGAGCGGCGTTGAATAATGCCAGGAGCAGGAGATTCAATCAGGCGTGCTTCAGTGGTCTGAATGTCGCCTTTACCATCAATTGGACGGGCAAGTGAATCTACAACCCGACCAATCATTGCGTCCCCTACAGGAACTTGAGCAATTTTGCCAGTCGCTTTAACAGAACTACCTTCTTGAATATTGCGACCATCGCTCATCAATACCGCGCCCACATTGTCTTCTTCCAAGTTCAGCGCGATGCCAACACTACCGTCTTCAAACTCTACAAGTTCGCCAGACATGACCTTATCTAAGCCATAAATCCGAGCGATACCATCACCTACTTGTAGGACAGTACCAACATTAGCGACCTTTACATCTTGGTCATATTGTTCGATTTGCTGCCGAATAATGTTGCTAATTTCGTCGGGTCTGATACTAATCATGGGAGGTTGTTAGTTGTTAATGTTAATTTTTGCCTTTAGCAGTTAGCTGTTAGCTTTTAGCTTGCTCGCTTTTTAAATCACTCTTAATCTTTTGTGTTAAGTAGTATTTTATTTGATCGCTAATCGCTAATTGCTAATCGCTAATTGCTATGTAGCACTGCTAAGTTGAAGACCAATGCGACGAAGTTGCCCGCGCAAACTCGCGTCAATCACCTGTGACCCTACTTTTATGATGACACCACCAATCAAATCAGGATCTAGTTTGTTATCTAGTTCAACTTCTCTAGCACTGGTCATTGCCAGTACTTTTTCACGAACTGTTTGTTGCTGGGATTCGCTTAAAGGTACAGCCGAAGTTACTTCAGCAAGTACAGTTTGATTTAGCTTCCGTAGCTGTTCTTGAAATTTCTTACAAATACCTTCCAAGAACAGAATGCGACGACGATCAACTAGGATTAGCAAGAAGTTCATCATGTAGGGGTGAACTTGTTCGCCTACCAATTGTCGTAGAACAGCTTTTTTCTTCTCAGCATCAAATATGGGATTACCCAAAAATTGCTGTAACTCTTCAGAACCTTCTAGCAAACTTAACAATGTGGCAACATTGTCACCAAACTGCTCAACGAGATTCTGCGACTGAGCCAAAGACATCAGTGCCTCAGCATACGGTTCTAGGACTTCGGCGGTTAGTAAACTACCTTTCATGATCCACCTCCTAGCATGGCAATGCTACGGTCAATTAATTGGTTTTGAGCAGAGTCATTTAAGTATGAACCGATTTGCGACTCTACTTTCTGCATAGCCATTGCTGCGACTTGTTGGCGCAATTGAGCGATCGCACGATCTCTTTCAGAGTCAACATCCTGGGCGGCTGTTTCTTGCAAGCGTTCAATATCCTGTGCTACTTTAGCCAAAATCGCCTCTCTAGCTTTTTCGGCATTTTCCTCAGCAGCCTTGCGGATACGTTCTGCCTCAGCTTGACCTTGACTTAGCTGTTGTTGTGCTTCCGAGAGTGCAGCCGCAGCTTCTTTTTGACGCTTTTCTGCTTCTCTAATAGCAGTTTCAATATTGGCGCGACGTTCACTCAGGATGTTACCTACAACCTTCCGTCCAAAGTAAAACAGTACCCCAATTAAAATTGTCAGGTTAATTAGGTTCGCTTCTAAAATATCGAAATTCAGACCGAAACCACCATGACCCTCTGCCTCAGCTAATTCAGAACTAGCTGAGTGGGCCACCTCTGCTAGTAACCAAAAAGTCCCCATGATACCCATCCTCGTGTATGAAGTGTAAAGGATTCAGGAAGAAAAAGTTTTTCAGGTTGAAATAAAAGCTGTTATTTGCCAAAATATCATTGACTAATTGCTTACTTCATGCCTCAGCTTAATATCTATCCTTTATCCTTCAAACTCGCTATTTATTAACTAATTGAGGCCCTAAAATTTTCTCCAAAATCTGGCGACTGAGGGCATCCACTTGTTGCTCCAGAGATTGCAAAGCTTCTTGCTTTTGCTGTTCAATCTCTCTAGCCGCTTGTTCGCGTTTAGCAACAGCTTCCTGCTGTGCTTCACCAATTTTCTGTGCAGCTATTTTCTGAGCTTCACTTTGAGCATTTGCAATCAATGCTTGAGATTGCCTGCGGGTATCTCCTAACTGTTGCTCGTACTCTCTTGCTAATTTCTCAGCTTTAGCTAAACGTTCTTTAGCGCCCAGTTCATTGTTACGGATGTACTCGTCCCGTTCATCAAGCGCCTTTGTTAGTGGCTTATAAAAAACCACATTTAACATTGCTGCTAATAATAGGAACTGCACTGCCATTAAGGGTAAAGTTGCATCAAAATCAAACATTGCTCCCCTCTTTGGATTTCATAGCAGTTTTAATGGCAAGCAAAATTATTCCACCTGTCATATTTTCTAGACCCGATACATTAGCGGGTCAAATTACTTCAAAATGACTAAAAACACCAAAAAATTTTGTTAAATAGAGACGTATTCAATTCCGTCTCTACTTAAACTCACAACTTATGCGAATGGGTTAGCAAACAATAGAACTAGAGCAATTACGAGACCGTAAATTGTTAGGGATTCCATGAATGCCAAGGTTAAGAGCAGAGTACCGCGAATTTTGCCTTCTGCTTCAGGCTGACGAGCGATACCTTCAACTGCTTGACCAGCAGCGTTACCTTGACCGATACCAGGGCCAATTGCAGCTAAACCAATAGCTAGAGCAGCAGCCAGAACCGAAGCAGCTTGAACCAATGGATCCATGATTTTTTCCTTCCCTTGATTAGAAATTACAAAACAAACATTTGAGTTTTTGGAGTTTGGATGGAAAGATTATTTCTATTCCATTAAGCCAAACTTGATCAATTAGAGCATAAGTTAGCTGGAATAAAAAAGGTAAAATCTAGTTAACCTTCAGTATTCAAGAGCAACAATTAATGCTCCTCATGCCCTTCATCACCATGCCCTTCCATAGCTTCGTGAATATATGCAGCAGCTAAGGTGGCAAAAACTAGGGCTTGAATGGCACTCGTAAATAATCCTAAAGCCATTACTGGCAGAGGAACAAACAAAGGAACCAGTAGCACTAACACTGCAACCACCAGTTCATCCGCCAAAATGTTTCCAAATAAACGGAAGCTTAGGGAAAGAGGCTTAGTGAAATCTTCTAAAATGGCAATTGGTAATAGGATCGGCGTTGGCTCGATGTACTTTTTAAAGTATCCTAAACCCCTCTTGCTAAAACCTGCATAGAAGTACGCTAAGGAAGTTAGCAAGGCTAATGCCACTGTTGTATTAATGTCGTTAGTGGGAGCAGCTAGTTCACCTTCTGGAAGATGGATTAACTTCCAAGGAACTAAAGCACCTGACCAATTTGACAAGAATATAAACAAAAACAATGTGCCAATAAAAGGCACCCAAGGACGGTATTCTTTCTCACCAAGCTGGTTTCTTGCCAGATCTCTAATAAACTCCAAAGCGTATTCCATCAAGTTTTGGATTCCTTGAGGAATTCTTTGGATGTTACGAGTTGCAGCTAGTGAGGCAACTAACAGAAGACCAATCACAAACCAGGATGTCAGAAAAACCTGCCCGTGAATTTTGAGATTGCCTATCTGCCAGTAGAGGTGATGACCGACTTCCAGTTTGGCAAGACTTAGTGAACTAAAAACGTCCAGAAAACCGATCATGTTTCCTGTTTCCCTTCAAATAGATTTATCAACGGATTAAGGAGAATTTACTTCTCCGAATGCCCCACCTAGCGACTGTCAGGTCGGAAGATAATCCGAAGCATATAGACGATGATTGCGGCTTTATAAGTCAGAAACCCCAAAAATATGGGTAGAACCTGTAGCTGATTCCATTGAGTTGCTACTATAATCAACCCAATAAATATCGCAAACCGATTCTTGTTCAGACGACTTTTTTCTGCCCCAAGCTGTTCAACGTCTTTAGCCAGCATTCTCAAGTAAACCACACAAGCGCACGCCCCAATCAAATAATTCAGGGCAATGTTGAGGGAATAAAAAATCCAGACGGAGAAAAAGATTATTCCAGTCAATACAAATGTACTCAACAACAATTCTTGTTGTAGTTGGTAGTACTCTTGCATGGAATCAGAGCGTTTTGACGCTGATTCAGGTGGAATAACTCCCCCCTCTACAGGTGTGGTTTCAGGTGATTCGTCTGACAAATTCACAAAACTTATAGTGGAGTTGACCAGTACAAGCCAAAAGTAATCATATCATTTTGTGTTAACAATACTTAAAAAATTCTTACAAATAAGTAGTCAAGAGTCAGCAGCCAGAATTCAGAAAAATTTTGTGCGATTGCCTCTTGACCTTGCTAATCTCAAGGCAGACTTAGCAAAATTAGCTGTTGATTGAGAAGCGATCGCACTTCATTTAATTCCAGATCAATCCCTGCCAAAATTTCTCCCACTGTTTTTCGCTCGTTAGAGTTAACTTCACAAGCTTGGATAAATTGAAATTCTGTATCTGACAAGTTAATAATCTGATAGTCATAGTTGAACAGACACTTGCTTGGCCAACCATCCATACAAGGGTTGCGTTCTGGAATTGCTGATAAAAGCGCTGTATCATCTGACCAATCAGCTTTTGGCAATGGTGATCGCCCTAAGAAGAACTCGTAATGAGTAACTGATTCTGGATCTAATAGCTCAATCAAGCGGTATAACTGGCGATCGCTCAATCCCCTCGCTCTTTCTATCAAATCTGGTACTTTCCCTAAAAGTCGCTCTAGCTGCCAAGTTTTAGGATTAGAAAAACCTAGAAAATCTAACCCAGAAGCGTCAATTAGCTGAAATAGCGTTTCAATGTTGTAGTCAATTTCTTGAGGATGAACGTACATATCTGCAAAGCATTCATCCCGTTGATTTTCTAATGACCAACGTTCTTGTTCTCGCTTGACAAGTCGATTTTTTTCTGGTAGGGCTTGAAATATTTTACGACCCAATTGAACACCATCGCGGTAATCACCTCGTTGATTACCTTGCAAAAGTGCGATCGCCTGTTGCATCAAGTTAATTTCCCATCTGCCTAATTCTCCATACACAAAAATGTGCATCAAGCCGCCTGGAGCTAACTTAGCAGCCAGAGACTGAATCCCACGAATTGGATCAGGTAAATGATGCAGTACACCCACACAATTAATTAAGTCAAACTCACCTGCCAACTTGTCAGCATCGTATAGGCTCAGGTGATGGAACTCTACAGAATTAGCTCCTGATCTCTGACAACGCTCTTTGGCGACATCCAAAGCACCAGAACTTAAGTCAATTCCAACAACTTCAGCTTGGGGATTAAGATGAACTAGGTATTCTGTTCCTACACCCGTGCCACAACCAGCATCTAAAATGCGGATATTTTGCTTTTGAGGTTTTTGATTAGTGCAAAAGCTATAAGCAGCTAGCCAATTCCAGCGCCAGTTATATCCAGGGGGTGGATTATCTAGTAGTGGCTCTGGCGGAAATGGATAAGTATTGTAAAGTTTCGCAACAGCAGCGCTAACCGTCTGAAAATCGGACATAGTGGGCAAAATTTGCAGCAACCTGAGTTTAGCGAATTTAGGACACCGATTAACATTTTCTTTGAGACCATCAGCAATAATGCTTTTGGCTAGTGCTTATATAACTGAAAGTCTTGAGATTAAAGAACTTTACTATCTCTGAGTAAGTCAACTTTAGCTCATAAATCTCAGGCATAATTAAATAGAGAGTGCGGAAAAACCCTAGGATCAAGGGCTGGAAATTTGAAACGTAAAAAAACTTATCTTTTTTCTCAGAAAGGCTACTTTGATCAAATATGATGATCTCACCGTTAATCAAAGTAATTGGGTTCTACACACTTCTTAAAGAAACAGCGTAAAGAACTCGAAACGTTTTAATCTAGAGGCTGACTGGGTTGAATATAGGCGGTTGTTTGATGAAGGTGGCAAAGAAACATCAAGTCCTTGAACCAGGACAGTGATCAGCTTGTACGCCAAAATTATTCAATCTCAGTAACGGTGTCACCGTAATTGTCACCCTGGTCAGGCTTAACAGCAACTTAAATGGGAGCTTAAGAAATAAGATGAGTGTTAAGGCAAGTGGTGGAAGCTCAGTTGCGCGTCCGCAGCTATATCAAACTTTACCTGTAGCCACAATATCTCAGGCAGAGCAGCAAGACCGCTTCTTAGGGCGTGGAGAGTTGAATGAGCTTGCCAGTTATTTTAGTTCTGGTAATCAACGCATACAAATTGCAGACACTCTCAGCAAAAACGCCGATTTAATTGTGTCTCGCGCTGCTAACCGCATTTTCGTTGGTGGTTCTCCAATGGCTTTCTTAGAAAAGCCCAAGGAAGTCCCCGAAATGGCGATGGTAGGTGCAGCAGGAAATGATGTCAAAGAATCTTTCAAACTGGGGACGGCGACATTTGTAGAAAGTGGCGGTGGCTTCCTAGAAGGTTTGCGGAGTCTCTTTTCTGCCTCTGGTAGTGGCCCAGTACCCGCAGGTTTCAGACCAATCAACGTCGCTCGTTACGGCCCCAGCAATATGCAGAAATCTCTGCGTGATTTAAGCTGGTTTTTGCGCTATGTAACTTATGCGATCGTTGCTGGTGATCCAAACATTATTGCTGTAAACACAAGAGGTTTACGGGAAATAATCGAAAACGCTTGTTCCGGCGAAGCAACAATTGTGGCGCTGCAAGAAATGCGCCAAGCTGCGTTGGGATATTTCCGGCAAGATGCTGAGGCAACTAATATTGTCAATCAATACTTTGAAGTATTGATTAACGAATTTAAAGCCCCTACCCCCTCAGCAAAGTTGCGTCAGCGTCCTTCTGACGATCAACAAGGGCTGCAATTACCCCAAATTTACTTCAATTCAGCAGAGCGCCGTCCTAAATACGCTATGAAGCCAGGACTATCCTCTTCTGAAAAGAATGAAATTGTTAAAGCTGCCTATCGGCAAGTATTTGAGCGCGACATTACCCGTGCTTACAGCCTGAGCATTTCTGACCTAGAATCCAAGGTCAAAAACGGTGACATCTCCATGAAGGAGTTTGTCCGCCGATTGGGTAAATCCAATCTATATCAGAAAAACTTCTACGAACCATACATCAATAGCCGTGCTTTAGAACTAGCATTCCGTCACTTCTTGGGTCGTGGCCCATCAAGCCGTGAAGAAGTTCAAAAGTATTTCTCAATTGTCTCTAGCGGTGGTTTAGCTGCCTTAGTAGATGCCTTAGTCGATTCCCAGGAATACTCCGACTACTTTGGCGAAGAAACTGTCCCCTACCTGCGTGGTTTGGGTCAAGAAGCTCAAGAATGTCGCAACTGGGGGCCACAACAAGATTTATTAAACTACAGCGCACCTTTCCGCAAGGTACCGCAGTTTTTGACCACGTTTGCTGCCTACGAGCAACCCCTGCCTGACCAACATCCTTATGGTTCTGGCAACGACCCACTGGAAATTCAGTTTGGGGCAATCTTCCCTAAAGAAACTAAGAATCCTAGCACTAGCCCCGCTCCTTTTGGAAAAGATACGCGCCGTATCCTGATCCATCAAGGCCCAGGAATTAACAATCAACTCAGTAATCCTGGCGCACGGGCAGCAGAGCCTGGTTCTCTTGGTGCAAAAGTCTTTAAGCTGGATCAACTACCTGGGCCAAGCGGAAATGGCGGTACGTCTGGCAAGAAGTATGTCAAAAACTCCAGTGTTAAGTACTCGGAAAGCTCTACTCAAGCCGTAATTAAAGCAGCTTACCTGCAAGTTTTTGGACGTGACGTTTATGAAGGTCAACGTCAAAAGGTAGCAGAAATCAAGCTGGAAAACGGCGAAATTACAGTGCGCGATTTTATTCGCCTACTCGCTAAATCCGACTTGTTCCGCAGCTTGTACTGGACACCTCTGTACGTTACTAAGGCTGTTGAGTACATCCACCGCCGCTTATTAGGTCGTCCTACTTACGGTCGTCAAGAAATCAACAAGTACTTTGATACTTGCGCTAAGAAAGGTTTCTACGCTTTAGTTGATGCGATTATTGATAGTCCAGAGTACAGCGAAGCTTTTGATGAAGATACCGTTCCTTATGAACGGTATTTGACACCCGGTGGTGTAGCACTGCGATCGCTCCGTGTGGGTAGCATTGGTGAAACTGGCTCTAAGTCTGAAACAGAAGAAGCACCTCTGTTTGTGGCGTTGGGTGAAGTCACAGAAATGCGGACTGAACCCGACATTGAATTCCGCGTTAACCAAGGCGTTAATAAGCAGCGTGAACAAACCAAGGTCTTTAAGCTAACAGAAAATGCTGATAAGACATTGGTAGAAACGATTATTCGTGCTGCATATCGACAAATTTTTGAGCGCGATATCGAGCCTTACATCGTCAAAAACGAATTTACTGCCTTAGAAAGTAAACTCAGCAACAACGAAATCAACGTTAAAGAGTTTATTGAAGCTTTAGGCGGTTCCGATCTTTACATTAAAGAGTTTTACACACCTTACCCCAACACCAAGGTAATAGAACTAGGAACCAAGCACTTCTTGGGTCGCGCCCCTAAAGACCAGCAAGAAATCCGCAAATATAACCAACTTCTTGCCTCTGAGGGTATTCGTGCGTTTGTTGGGGCAATGGTAAATAGCGCGGAATATGCCGAGTTATTTGGAGAAGATACGGTTCCCTATCGTCGCTTCCCCACCCTGCCAGCAGCCAACTTCCCCAATACAGAGAAGCTGTATAACCAACTAACCAAGCAAAACGAAAACTTGGTAGTACCCAGCTTTGATACCGTTAAGGCTCGGATGGATGCCACGAAGATGCCAATTATGGCAAAAGCGATGGCAGATATGGTGGCAAATGAACGTACTATTGACAAGACTAAGCCACTGTTCATTGAACTTGGTCGCTCTTTTGCTAATGGTAACGGTCAGTCTGTAGAAGTTGGTGTTGGTACTTCACGTCGCAAACCAGCGCGGATTTATCGTCTGACCCCTGGAACGAACTCCCCTGAAACCGATGGGGTGATTAATGCCATCTACTGTCAAGTGATGGATGTGTTTAGTGGTCAGGTTCCTTCAGAGTTCAGACGTTCTGAATTAGACAGCAAACTCCGTAACGGTGAAATTTCTGTGCGTGAGTTCGTCCGCGCCCTGGCTAGTTCTGATATCTACCGTCGTCGCTTCTATACTCCTTACCCCAATACCAAAGTAATTGAGTTCTTGTTCCGTCATATTTTAGGACGCGCACCAGCAACTCAAGGGGAAATCCGTCAGTACAACAAGTTATTGGCAGATCAGGGATTAAAGGCTGCTGTTGAAGCAATGGTTGATAGCCCAGAGTATGCTCGTTATTTCGGTGAGGATGTGGTGCCTTACAACCGCTTCCCAGCTTTACCAGCAGGCAATTACCTTGGCAGCGTAAAAGCAGCAAAAGATTTGGTGAAACAATCTTGGTCTGACTTGTCGCCTTCCTATCTGGGTGGTCGCTAAAACGATTTGAGATTGGCGGTTGGGGTTTTGGAATCGTAGTTTGCTGAGACGGTTCGAGATATCCCTCAATTAGCGATCGCCAATTTCCAATTCCAAAGAAAAATAAATTTCTCTGATTTGTCAGGAGATAATCTATTCTCTTGACAGATCAGAGGAATTTTTTCATTGGTTTCTTAGGGACGATTTGACTGGCATTCAGGTCAAACATGAAAAAGAATGTTACAAACTATTACGAACAGCACAAAAATGTGAACTGGATGCCGCAGAATATTTTCGGAAGGTAACTGTGTCTGTTCAAAAAAGTGTATATCTGAGGGCTTTAATTTCTCTAAGAAAAAGTAAGAAATCTTATTGATCTAAGCACTCAAAAGCAAGATAGACTCAGTTTCCGAATGGCAAAAGCCAGTTTTAACACATCTGGTAACAATTTTTTTGGAGGAATCCCTCGATGAGTATCGTCACGAAATCCATCGTGAATGCAGACGCTGAAGCTCGTTACCTCAGCCCAGGCGAATTAGAGCGTATTAAGAATTTTGTAACATCTGGCGATCGCCGTCTTCGCATTGCTCAAACTTTGACTGATTCTCGCGAACGCATTGTTAAGCAAGCTGGCGATCAACTGTTCCAAAAACGTCCTGACGTTGTTTCTCCCGGCGGCAACGCTTACGGTGAAGAAATGACTGCTACCTGCCTGCGTGACTTAGATTACTACCTACGTCTGATCACCTACGGAGTTGTAGCTGGCGATGTCACTCCAATCGAGGAGATTGGTGTTGTTGGCGTTCGTGAAATGTACAAGTCTCTGGGTACACCAGTTGATGCAGTTGTCGAAGGCGTTCGTGGTTTGAAGAGTGCTGCAAGCTCTCTACTTTCCGGTGAAGATGCTGCTGAAGCAGGTTCTTACTTCGATTACTTAATCGGTGCTATGCAGTAGGGTGTTGCCCTTTCTCTACTGAACTGAGAATTTTAAGCAACAAGACATTTGTGAGCTAAGGAAACGAAACAATGCAAGACGCAATTACTTCAGTTATCAACTCTTCCGATGTCCAAGGCAAATACTTGGATACTGCTGCAATCAGCAAATTAAAAGCTTATTTCACCACTGGTGAATTGCGCGTTCGTGCTGCTAGCACAATCAGCGCTAACGCCGCTACCATCGTCAAGGAAGCAGTTGCTAAGGCTCTGTTGTACTCTGACATCACCCGTCCAGGTGGCAATATGTACACCACCCGTCGCTATGCTGCTTGCATCCGCGACCTCGACTACTACCTCCGCTATGCTACCTATGCAATGTTAGCTGGCGACCCATCCATCCTTGATGAGCGCGTACTAAACGGTTTGAAAGAAACCTACAACTCATTAGGTGTACCCATCGCTGCTACCGTTCAAGCTATCCAAGCTATCAAAGAAGTTACTGCTAGCTTAGTTGGTGCTGATGCTGGTAAAGAAATGGGCGTTTACCTCGACTACATCTCCAGTGGCTTAAGCTAAGTGCTTTCAGGTTTCTGAAAACTTAAGTTTTGATCTGGTGTAGGTTGTCTAATTCAAGTCTGGAAAGTTGAGAGTGATTGCTAGCTCCTCAAAAGCTTATTCAAATAACCCTTAAAAGGGAGATAAGTTTTAGGGATCTAGTATTTACTCTCAGCTACCAGACTTTGATATATCTAAAGGCACCTATAAGAAGATTTCGGTACTGTACCTTTCGCCAAAATATACGTTACAAAATCACAACAGAGTTGTTTGTAGCAGTCCAGCGTGTAAAAGCTGCATTGGTTGCTATATTTTTTTAGTACTTAAATATTTAAGTAACGTAGATTCTGCGAGTGTATTGATATGCACCAGTTCCGAATCTGAATAACAACCAAAAAATGAGAAGATTGAATTAGTTTATCCAAACAAAATCAGGAGAAACAAAATCATGCGGATGTTTAAAGTTACTGCCTGCGTTCCTAGCCAAACTCGCATTCGGACACAGCGGGAGTTACAAAACACCTATTTTACAAAGCTAGTTCCCTATGAAAACTGGTTCCGTGAACAACAACGGATTATGAAAATGGGTGGAAAAATTGTCAAAGTTGAGCTAGCAACTGGCAAACAAGGAACAAATACAGGTTTGCTGTAAGTTTAAATTTTCGCGCATTAGCTTGTAATAAAGAGGTCACGTAGACCTCTTTTTTGTTTTAGTATTTATTAGATATATTTGGCTATACCACAACTTACGCAAAAAATAAATCAAAATAATTATTAAAAGCTCATAATTACGGATGCTTTTCTCCCCCTAGTACCTGCGCCCTACCCCCTGCACTGCTAATTCCAACGTTAAAATGCGTAAGTTGTGCTTATGCTAACCTTTCTAGCCCATAGCATTTGAAGAGGTCATGAATTTAAGCTTACTTGTTCCTTTTTTTGACTCCTCAGTGCGGGAATGGTCTTTATCAGCGCGGCTGTTGCGTTGGTTAACGTTCTTGTGGCTGTTTATTGGGTTAGTAGTTTTGTTTTCAGCATCTTATCCTAATGGCGATGCTAACTACGGTGATGGACTGTATTACTTTAAGCGTCAAATAATCTGGGTTTTAATTGCTCTAGTGATATTTAACCTGGTAGTGCGTTTCCCGTTACGTCATGTGTTGGGAGCGGCTCCTTGGTTTTTGATCGCGATATTGAGCTTAATTTTCCTGACTTTGGTTCCAGGGTTGGGTGATACTACAAATGGTGCTACTCGCTGGTTATCATTGGGGCCTTTGGCAATTCAACCATCCGAATTAATTAAGCCATTCTTAGTACTACAAAGCGCTCGGATTTTTGGGCAATGGGAGCGATTAACTTGGAAAGTACGCTTCACTTGGTTAGGAATTTTTTGCGCCGTGCTTTTGGGAATTTTGTTACAGCCAAACCTCAGTACTACTGCTTTGTGTGGTATGACATTGTGGCTAATAGCTTTAGCATCTGGGCTGCCATTTTCCTATCTAGGGGGAACTGCCTTGGGTGGAGTGATGTTGGCAGTTATCAGTATCAGTCTGAAAGAATATCAGCGACGACGGGTAATGTCTTTTCTGAATCCTTGGGCTGATCCGATGCGTGATGGTTACCAGCTAGTTCAAAGTTTATTAGCAGTTGGTTCTGGAGGGTATTGGGGGTCAGGTTTTGGTCTGTCACAACAGAAGTTGTTCTATTTACCAATTGAGTACACAGATTTTATCTTTGCTGTGTATGCCGAAGAATTTGGCTTTGCTGGCAGCGTTATGCTGCTTTTATTATTAATAACTTATGCAACAGTAGGGTTGATTGTTGCTATTAAGACTAAACATAAAATTCACAGGCTCGTGGCAATAGGAGCAACGATTTTATTAGTTGGGCAGTCTTTGCTCAATATTGGAGTTGCTACTGGTGCTTTACCTACCACGGGTTTGCCATTACCAATGTTTAGCTATGGTGGCAATTCTATGATTGCTAGTTTGATGGCTGCTGGATTACTGATTCGAGTAGCGCGAGAAAGTAGCGAAGCAGAGGTTGTATCTTTGCAGGGTCGCCGTCAATTTGGATCTGGGCGATCGCGTCAGTCTAGGCAGAGACCACAGGCATAGCTCACGTTAAAGGCTGATCGTTAGGAGGCAGGGGAGGCAGAGCCAGAGAATATTTTCAGGAACTATGAAAACCTGGGGAGTAGATTCACAAGCTAAAACAAAATCTTAGGCAATGAAATAGCACACGCGGGCATCTTGCCCGCACTACAGATGGGGTGAGCAAAAATTAGAGTGTATATGTACTGCAAGCATCCCGCTTAATTGTTTAAATGCGTAAGTTCTGATTAAGCTACAATTCAAGCTGGATGGGGATTTCAACAAGCCAGTTGCTTTATGATGGAAATGTTGCAAACTCAACTATATGAATTAGGGCAATTTGCTAATACTCTGGTATCAAACCAGCTTACACACCTGAGTTTAGTTAGTATCGGTATTATCTTTACTGCTGGACTACTTACAAGCCTAACGCCATGTATGCTTTCTATGTTGCCGATTACTATTGGTTACATTGGAGGATATGAAGCTAAAAGCAGACTCCAAGCAGCTATTCAGTCAACTTGGTTTGCTTTGGGATTAGCAACTACGTTGGCAGGGTTAGGCATTTTTGCTGCCTTGGTGGGACAAGTTTATGGTCAGCTAGCTATTGGCTTGCCAATTGTTGTTAGCATTGTAGCTATTATTATGGGGCTGAACTTACTGGAAGCTTTGCCTCTACAATTGCCTTCGTTTGGAGGTTTAGAGTGGATTTCTAAAGATTTACCAGAAGGAGTGCGCTCTTATTTAATTGGCTTAACTTTTGGCTTGGTGGCTTCCCCCTGTAGTACTCCGGTTTTGGCAAGTTTACTCGCTTGGATAGCGACAACACAGGACTTAATTTTGGGTGGAGTTCTGCTGTTGTCTTACACTGCTGGCTATGTAGCACCGTTGATTTTAGCGGGTACTTTTACTGCTTCAATTAAAAAATTGCTGGAGTTGCGTCGGTGGTCGAGTTGGATTACGCCTGTCAGTGGCGCACTTTTGGTAGGATTTGGGGTTTTTTCGTTGCTGTATCGAATTCCTGCGGGAATTTTTTAATTATCAAATGACTGCAAAAGATTCACTTAATTTATCAAACTTAGGGTCAGCACCCAAAAAGTTTTTCGTGCGGGAATTGTTACCAATGCTGGCTGATTTGCGGTTAGCAATTGTGCTGTTGCTGGCGATCGCATTTTTCAGTATTTCTGGTACTGTAATTGAGCAAGGACAATCTCCAGCTTTTTATCAAAGTAACTATCCAGAACATCCAGCTTTATTTGGTTTTCTGACTTGGAAAGTGATCCAAGTAGTAGGTTTAGATCATGTCTACCGTACTTGGTGGTTTTTAGCTTTACTAATCTTCTTGGGCAGTAGCTTAACTGCTTGTACATTTACCCGCCAATTTCCAGCATTAACGGCGGCACGTCGTTGGAAATTTTATGACCAACCTCGCCAGTTTCAGAAATTAGCTTTAAGTGCAGAACTAAACGCTGGTTCTTTTAATTCTTTAACTCAACTACTAAAGCAAAGACGTTATCAAGTTTTTCAAGAAGGCGATAAGATTTATGCTCGAAAAGGGCTTGTTGGACGTATAGGGCCAATTGTTGTTCATGCCAGTATGTTAATTATTCTGGCTGGATCAATTTGGGGGGCGATGACTGGCTTTTTAGCGCAAGAAATGGTTCCTAGTGGCGCTACGTTTCAGGTTAAAAACATTTTAGATGCGGGAGTTTGGGCAGCACCACAAATTCCTAAAGATTGGTCAGTTCATGTAAATCGCTTTTGGATTGATTACACGCCTAATGGTGCTATTGACCAGTTTTATTCGGATTTGTCGGTTCTGGATAATCAGGGGAAGGAAGTTGATCGTGAAAAAATTTATGTGAATAAACCCTTGCGTTATCGGGGGGTAACTCTTTATCAAACTGATTGGGCGATCGCAGGTGTCCGAGTAAGGTTAAATAACAGCCCCATATTCCAGCTACCAATGGCACAATTGGATACTGGCGGTAAAGGTCGGATCTGGGGAACTTGGATTCCTACTAAACCTGATTTAAGTGAGGGCGTTTCTCTATTAGCAAAAGATTTGCAGGGAACGGCGCTAGTTTATGATAATAGCGGCAAACTTATTACTAGCATTCGTGCTGGAACTGCGACAGATATTAATGGGATAAAATTAAGTCTGCTCGATCTTATCGGTAGTACGGGTTTACAAATTAAAGCAGATCCAGGTATCCCGATTGTTTATACTGGCTTTGCTTTACTGATGCTAAGTGTGATGATGAGTTATGTTTCTCACTCCCAAATTTGGGCGCTACTAAAAGATGAACAGCTTTATGTAGGAGGTAGAACTAACCGCGCTCAAGTTACTTTT
Source organism: Oculatellaceae cyanobacterium (assembly GCA_036702875.1). Classification (GTDB taxonomy): domain Bacteria; phylum Cyanobacteriota; class Cyanobacteriia; order Cyanobacteriales; family PCC-9333; genus Crinalium. The sequence goes on from DATNQB010000094.1 coordinate 77,948, forward strand.
GAAAGAGAGTTAATTGAGGTTTTGGAACAACTTAAAACTCCTGAAGTAGAGGAAAGTGCGATCGCGCCTGAATCTGTTGTGATCTTGAATTAAGTAGGCTAACCTTAATTAAACGTAAAACCCCACCCCCTTCTCTTAATTAGGGGAGGGGGAGATTTGTTTTATCTTTTTTTATTTCAAGTTACTTACTGAGATTTTTGATGATAAACTTCAATAACTGTGTGAACATTACCACGAGGAGAAAAATCTCCTTTAATTGTGACTTCTAAGGGATCACAAGCAGCTACAAAATCATCAAGAATTTGATTAACAGATTCTTCATGAGAAATATAGCGATCGCGGTAATTATTGATATATAACTTAATTGCTTTCAATTCCACTACCCGTTCATTAGGAACATAGTTAATGTGGATGCTCGCAAAGTCTGGATAGCCCGAAAAGGGACACTTGCAGGTAAATTCTGGCAATGTTATTGAGATATTATAGCGCCGCCCTACTCGTGGATTTGGGAACGTAATTAACTGCCCTTCGGCAATATTGCGTTCGCCGTACTTCATTTCTGAATTTTCTGCTGGGGATAATTGTTCCTGGGTAGGAGATTGAGTCATAAGTAGTTGTTTATTTGCAGCACAATTTTGGCAAGAACAATAATTTTAAATGTTAAAACGTTCAACATTCAACTTCTAGCCAATTAAAAAAAATCTTGTGAGTTTGAAGAATTATTTTTTCTTTCTTCCCAGTCTGGGCAATTACTTTCATCCCAACCATAAGGGTGCATTCCACAGACTAATAAATTCCCACCATAAACTAAACCGTGGTAGTTTTGACAACCAATACAAGCAGGGTTTTTATCTAAGGTTGGTTCTACTATATAAGTGTAATCAAAAGGTTGATCAACTTCGTTGACTACATCTTCTAACTCTGTATAAAACTCAGCAATTGGTTCAAATATTTCATGCAAAAACTGATCGATGTCGGTTGACATTGTTTTTTGCATTTCTTCAGCAGCAGTCTCGACCGATTCAGCAACTTCATGGAAGAACTCATCAACCATCAAAGCTACTGTATCTAGCATCTCAAAAAAATCTTTTGACCACTCTTCCATTGTCGCTTCTCACGTTAAAAAACATCCATTGAACACTGCACTTAAAGTTGCTCAATAGAATATGCTTCGATCCTAGCTTTGATCTAGTGCGATCGCCTATGATTTTTTGAGTGCGATCGCGCTTTTATTTTATCTGTTATCTTTTAACTACGTTTTAAACGGCGGAGTTCTTCTTGTAATGCTTCAACCTGTTTACGCATAACTTCTGCTTGGTCAACATCAGTCTTAGCTGGTTCGTCATCATCAATAATTTCAATCCGACGTGGTTCCGTCTGAGAAGCTGTGGTGGATTGCTTTACAGTTGGTTGCTGTGCTTGTTGCATCATATCATCGACAAAGCGACGGCTTTCTTCTGCTGTCATCTCACCCTTAGCAACCATTTCATCAGCCAGTTTTTGTGCTTGGGCGCGTAACTCAGTTAATTTTTCCCCAGCTTTTTCTCCAGCAGTGGCTGCTAACCCAACACCTAAATAAAATGCTTTTTGGACAATATCACTTAAACCAGCCATAGCAACTATTGTAATTTTTTAGTTTTATACTTACTCCAGCATAATTGTGAAATGATTAATCTGCCCACCCACTTAATACAGATCTGGGGCTTACGCAGTTTAACAATAAGTTAATGTTTCTGGGACTGGTGACTTATGGCTGGGAAAAAGCCTGACATTATCAGCATCAGTAAGAATCGTTAACCTTTTTTGTGCAAGATTAATCTCTTTGAGGGTATTCATCCCATAAGGTAGTAGTTTGTCGCAAACTCAGGTAGTCGCCATTACCTAAGATCAAATGATCTAATAGCGGAATACCTAAAAATTGCGCTCCTGTTAATAACTGGCGAGTTAAATTTATATCTTCATTACTAGGTTCAAGATTACCGGAAGGATGATTGTGAGCTACTATAACTTTTGTTGCTCCTTGGCGTAACACTTCCCGAAAAATCTCACGGGGTGGCGCTAAGGTTTCTGTTGCTGTACCAATGGTAATAACTTGAGTACCAATTAGCTTATTTTTTACATCTAAAAGTAATACAGCAAATCGTTCTTGAGTTTGCCACATTAAATCATGACTTAACGCCGCAGCACCAGCACCAGGACTGTCTATAATTGTGCGTTCTGAGGGACGAGATTGAAATGCGCGTTTTCCTAGTTCTACAGCAGCTAAGATAGTTGTGGCTTTGGCTGGCCCTACTCCAGGGATGTTCATCAATTCTTGGGCGCTAATGTCTCGCAGATACTCTAGAGGGTCGCGCTGGTGTTGGCTGAGTTGCTGCAAAATATGTTGTCCCAATCCTACAGCAGAAAGTTTTCCTGGCCCTTGACCTGTGCCTAATAAAATCGCAATTAGTTCAGCAGTGGCAAGATTTTTTTGCCCTAAAGCTAATAATCGTTCACGGGGTCGCTCAGTGGCTGGTATATCTGCAATTCTGAGACAATATGTCATATTCAGTCTGAATAAAAAGGTTTTATGTATTTAATTGAGGGTTTTACCCGAATAATTAAACTAGAATACCTTTTATAGGATTAATTTTGTATTGATTATTAGGAATTTTTTAGTTTAAAAATGTTAAGAGCGATCGCTCTTTGCTCCAGCAACCTTCGCTGTTGTGTTATTTGTGTGACATAGTTACAGCTTGAAACAGACTATGATCGATTTAGGTCTCTACCAATCAACTTGACTATCAAATGCCCAGATTGTGGAGCTAAAGTAAAAAAGAGTATAAGGGTTTATCTGATAGTTAAAAGGAACGCCTAGCTATGGCAAGCAGCATATTAGAACGAAATAATGTCAAAGTGTTGGGTGAAGGCAGTCAGACTATCATTTTTGCACACGGTTTTGGCTCAGATCAAACCGCGTGGCGACATCAAGTAGCTGCATTTGCACCTAATTTTCGGATTGTGATGTTTGATCATGTGGGTGCAGGTAAATCTGATTTTTCTGCTTATAGTCCACGCCGTTACAGTAGCGCCCACAGCTATGCTGAAGATCTACTGGATATCTGCAATGAGTTGAAGCTGAAAAAAACAATTTTAGTTGGTCATTCTGTTAGTGGAATGGTAAGCTTGTTAGCCGCCTTAGTAGAGCCAGAATGCTTTAGCCAACTAATATTTGTTAGTGCATCTCCTCGGTATCTTAACGATGTGGGATATCATGGTGGCTTTGAGCAAGCTGACTTAGATACACTTTACGCAGCAATGGGATCTAATTATTATGCTTGGGCAAGTGGATTTGCTCCTTTAGTAGTAGGTGATCCAGAGAAACCTGAGTTAGCTACTGAGTTTGCTAATACCCTTTCAGCTATTCGTCCCGATATTGCCCAGGCTGTTGCTAGGATAATTTTTCAGTCTGACCACCGCACTGATTTGCCAAAATTAAAAATACCTACTGTAATTTTACAGTCAAATAATGATATTGCAGTACCGCTTGAAGTAGGTCAGTATATGAAAGAGCATATTGCTGGTAGTAAGTTAATATCTCTTAATGCACAAGGACATTTACCTCATTTAAGTTCGCCTGAAGAAGTTACCAGTGCGATCGCCTCATGTATCGCAGTTTAATCCAAAAACATCTAAATTTAGATTTACCACTCCGTCATCCTAACCGACTGCCTACGTTTGAACCCATTTTATTAGGATTAACACTCTTGTGCGTTGGGTTGGGTTGGCTGGATAGATGGGGATTTTTGCAGATTCTGACATTAGTGCTGTTGACATTCTCGATCATGTTGCCTGCACTTACTAAGTTAGTTGCACCTTTATTAGGAATTTGCACATTATTAATAGGAATAATACATTCTGATGGATTACTGATTAATCAATCATTAGAAATAGGTGCTGTTGCTGTACTAGGTAACTTAATTAGGAAATTTTTACTGAGTATAGAGTGGCGGTTGGCTTCTCAAGCTGTTTTGGCTCAACTGACACAGGCAGATACAACAGCCGATTATGTACTTAATCAAGCTGTAACTTTATTGCGTGAGTATAGTTGTGCTGATGCTGCGATCGCACTACGTCAACTTGATGAATATACTGCGGAAGCTTTGGTCTGTTTACCTGCAAATGCCTTACCCAATTCTCTCACCAATCCCAAACTTTTTGCTGAAGCGATCGCACAAAATCGCTGCCTTTACTACGAAGATTATCCCTCAATCCCCACGGCTTCCCATATTTTAGTAGCTAAAGGAGCTAAATCACTGGCTGTGCTGCCACTCCAAAATCCTCAAAATTCAACGAATTTAGGGGAAGTACGTGGGGCAATTTTATTAATCTGGCATCAACAAACTCAGATTTCCTCTTACTTACAGCAATTTGTTGAATCACTAACAGGAAAATTACGTACACTTTTACAGTTTAGGCATACAATTTTACGACTTGATCAAGTACAATCACGCTTTAGTGCAATGTTAGAAACCATTCATCAAGGCGTAGTATTTGTTGATGAAAGTGGCGAACAAGGTTGGATTAATCAAGCTGCTTCCGAACAGCTAAAACTGCCTGCGGGATTAGTGGAACCAGTATTAATTGCTCAAGCAATGGCAATGCTACGCAATAGTGCTGATAATCAACAAGAAATTATCACACAGGGAGCTAAATTATTTACTCAAGCTAATGCAGAAATACGCAATTGGAACTGGGTTTTTTCTCAACCACAACCAAAAGTACTAAGTATTTCTAGTACAGCTACGAGAGTGCGCGATGTACCTGGTCGCTTATGGTTATTTGATGATATTACTGAAAGACATCATGCTCAAAAAACTCTCTTACAACGCACTCAAGAATTATTCGATACAAATCAAGAATTAGAAAAAGCTAAAGCTGCTGCTGAAGAAGCAACTCGTATTAAAAGTCAATTCCTCGCTAATATGAGCCACGAAATTCGTACGCCGATGAATGCGATTATCGGAATGACGGGTTTATTACTCAATACACAATTAACACCGCTACAAAAGGATTTTGTCGAAACAACTCAGACTAGCAGTGATGCTTTATTAACAATCATTAATGATATTCTAGATTTATCAAAAATAGAGTCAGGAAAACTGGAATTAGAAAAATATTCTTTTAATCTCAGGATTTGTGTTGAAGAAGCACTTGATTTATTAACTCCTAAAGCTGCTGAAAAACAAATTGAATTAGCATATTTAATATCTCCTCAAGTTCCTTTAATCATTTTTGGAGATAGTACTCGTTTACGCCAAATATTAGTTAATTTGCTCAGTAATGCAATTAAATTTACCGAGGTTGGAGAAATATTATTAAGTGTTAACGCTAGCAAAATAACTGCAAATAAAAATCCACAAGAAGATTCAAAAAATAATTTAAAAAATCAGAGATTTTCAATTCAATTTGCAGTTAAAGATTCAGGCATTGGTATTCCAGCCGATCGAATGGATCGTCTATTTAAATCTTTTAGTCAAGTTGATTCTTCAACTACTCGTCACTATGGTGGTACTGGGTTAGGTTTAGCAATTAGCAAGCAACTCAGCGAAATGATGGGCGGTCAGATGTGGGTTGAAAGTAGAGGAGTAATTGCCGGAATTCCGCCGGATGAATGGCAGCATGGTAGTACTGATTTATTAGTAACTAAAGATATAGATATCTTTCCCAAAACATTAGAAAAAACTCAAATACTGAATCAACAAATTACAGGCTCTACTTTTTACTTTACTATCCTGGCTGAAGCAGATTCTAATGCTTCAACAATAGATTTGGTAAATTGCCGGAATGGGAATGATTTAAATGGGAAACGGTTACTAATTGTTGATGATAACGCTACAAATAGGCAAATTTTAGCGCTGCAAGCACAGTCATGGGGAATGCTTAGTTATGGCTTAGAATCAGGTGCTAAAACCTTGGAATATTTACAACAAGGGGAAGTATTTGATTTGGCTATTCTCGATATGCAGATGCCAGAGATGGATGGTTTAACTTTAGGGGCAAAAATTCGCAAATTACCAGGCTATAAGAAATTACCCTTAGTTATGCTGACATCTATAAATAGATCTGAAACTCAGAATTATAAACAAGTAGATTTTGCAGCTTTTCTGACTAAACCTGTTAAACAATCTCACCTTTATAATGTCTTAATTCATATTTTGGGTGAGCAGCCAATCCAAGTCAATTCTTCCCGTAGCGTTGCGCCTAAGATTAATCCCTACTTAGCTGAAGAATTACCTCTACGAATTTTGTTAGCTGAGGATAATGTAGTAAATCAAAAAGTTGCTTTACATATACTCAAACGCATGGGTTATGAAGCCGATATCGCTAATAATGGATTAGAGGCATTAGCAGCACTACGTCGTCAGTCTTATGATGTGGTACTGATGGATATGCAGATGCCAGAAATGGATGGGTTAACAGCAACTCGGCAGATTTGTCAAGAATGGTCGTCTGAGGAACGTCCGCGTATTATTGCGATGACTGCTAATGCGATGCAGGGCGATCGCGAATTGTGTTTAAATGCAGGAATGGATGACTATGTTAGTAAGCCTATTCGGGTAGAAGTATTAATCGAAGCTTTGAGCAAGTGTCAACCAAAGGTAAAGACTAATTCATTAGTGTTGAATTATGACAAGAAATACGAAGTCAACAATTTAGAATTAAAAACACCAATTCCTACTCAAGCGTTAGCATCCAGCAGTGCTATTGATAGCAAAATATTGCAATCCTTTCGGCAGATGGTAGGTGAAGATGGAGAAGCATTTTTAGCTGAGATGATTGATTGCTATCTTGAAGATGCACCTCAACTATTGAAAGAAATTAATCAAGCAATTATGGAAACAAACGCTCTTAATTTGCGAAGAGCAGCCCATACACTCAAGTCTAGTAGCGCTACTCTTGGTGCTAAGAATTTAGCTAATTTATGTCAAGAAATAGAAGCGATCGCTAAAAATGGACATACTGAGTGTGAATTAGTTCATTCACGACTTAAATGTGAGTATGAAAAAGTTAAAGAAGCTCTATTAACAATTAACAATTAACAATTAACAATTAACAATTATTAGTTTAATTACTTGATTTCGCTTTCCTACTCCATCAAGATGGAATGCGCCCAAGTTGCGAATTTTTCGAGTAAGTTTTAAGTAAGTGATATATATCAATGCTATTTAGTATTAATCATAAATATAATTAGAAAACTTACCCAGCAAGTAATAAACGGGGAAGATGCCCGCACTACCTTATGAAGCTTACTTCCACGGACAGAGATATTCCACTCATTTTGGTAGTAGATGATGACAAGTTTATGCGCCTTCAATTGCGCCGAGCAATGGAACAAGCAGGTTATCAAGTCGTAGAGGCGAATGATGGGGCTGAAGGTTTAACAGCTTACCAAAATTTACAGCCAGATATAGTATTGCTTGATGCGATCATGCCATTAATGGATGGCTTTACCTGCTGTGAAAAACTGCGGACTCTCCGTGACCAGGAAATAGCTACACCTACGCCTGTATTAATGATTACAGCACTGGACGATCAAGAGTCAGTTGATCGAGCTTTTGATGTAGGCGCTAATGATTATATTACTAAGCCAATTCATTGGGCAGTACTGCGGCAACGTGTGCGGCGTATGCTTCAAGAAAGCCGCGCTCTGGAAGAACTCAAACAGCAGACTGAGCAAACACGATTGCGTGAGGAGCAATTGAGACTAGCTTTAGATGCAGCACAGATGAGTTCTTGGGAATGGCATATTCCAGCTAACTTAACTCATGATTTTGATTCATATCAAGAATTACTTATAAGTGTTCATCCTGAAGACCACGAATTGGTTAGACAAGCATTAGCTTATGCAATTGAGCAAGGTGAGGACTACGAAGCAGAATTTAGAGTTGTTAATGCTGATGGCGGAATTAATTGGGTAGCCAAAAAAGGGCGTGTATTTTCCTCGCGCACTGGTTCGGTAGTACGGCTAACTGGTGTAGAAATGGATATTACTCAACGCAAGCAGCATGAAGAAGCATTAAGGCAAAGCGAGGCAAGATTTCGCACAATTGTAGATATAGCCCAAGAAGGTATTTGGTTAATTGATATCAATGCTAATACTACTTATGTCAACCAGCGTATGGGTCAAATGCTGGGTTATACAGTAGCAGAAATGCTCGGTCGTTCTATGTTTGACTTTATTGATGTCATTGAACGTGCCGACGCATTAGACAATTTTGCCCGTCGTAAACAAGGAGTTAATGAGCAGCACGATTTTCGGTTTTTAAGAAAGGACGGATCTGAACTGTGGACAATTATTTCCACAACTGCACTTCTTGATCAAAATGGGCAATTTATAGGTGTGTTAGGAATGCTGACTGATATTACTGAGCGCAAGCGTTCAGAACAAAAAATTCAGGAACAAGCAGCATTGCTGGATATTGCTACAGATGCAATTATTGTTCAAAATCTCGACAACACTATTTTATTTTGGAATAAAAGTGCTGAACGTTTATACGGTTGGCAGGCAGAAGAAGTTTTAGGACAAAAAATAGATAATTTGATGGAAACAGCAAATTCATCTTCAAGGCAAACAGCGTTAAAACATCTTCTTCATGCAAATGAATGGCAGGGTGAATTAAACCAAATCACTAAAAATCATCAAAAATTGATTGTTGAAAGCCGTTGGACTTTAGTACGCAATGCCGAAAACAAGCCGAATTCGATTTTAATTGTCAACACCGACATTACAGAAAAGAAAAAGCTAGAATCACAGTTTTTAAGGACGCAACGACTAGAGAGCTTAGGTACACTTGCTGGTGGTATTGCTCATGATTTGAATAATGTTTTATCACCAATTTTATTGGCAGTGGAAGTGCTGCGATCGCAACTTCAGGATGAACGTAGTAAAAAACTAATATCTATACTGGAAACAAATGTTAAACGTGGTTCTGACTTAGTTAAACAGGTGCTATCATTTGCCAGAGGAATTGAGGGTGAACGTACTAACATTCAAGTAGGACACTTAATTACAGAAATTCAAAAAGTTGCTATAGAAACCTTTCCTAAATCAATCAATATTCGTAGTAATATACCAACTAATGAACTCTGGATTGTATCTGGAGATGCTACCCAACTTCATCAAGTTATTCTCAATCTTTGCGTCAATGCCCGCGATGCTATGAGTGATGGCGGTACCTTGACAATTTCTGCTCAGAATATAATGCTGGATAAAAACTCTACAATCTTCAATCCAGAAGCCAAAATCGGACGATATCTTTTACTGACTATCGCAGATACTGGGAGCGGAATTGAACCAGAAATATTAGACCGTATATTTGAGCCATTTTTTACAACAAAAGATATTGGCAAAGGAACGGGGCTTGGTCTTTCTACAGTAGTGGGAATTATCAAAAGTCACGGTGGTTTTATAAATGTATATAGTCAAGTCGGTAAAGGTAGCGAATTTCAGGTGTATTTACCTGCCATAGATACACCTGAAAGCAAAGAAACTCTAGAAAATACCACGCCGATGTTAAAGGGCAATGGAGAATTAATTTTAGTTGTTGATGATGAACCTGGAATTGGGGAATTTACTAAAGCATCTTTAGAATTGTATAACTACAAAGTTGTGACAGCTAGTGATGGTATTGAGGCGATCGCACTATACGCCCAACAAAAACAAGATATTAGTGCGGTGCTGGTGGATATGATGATGCCAAATATGGATGGTGTTGCGACTATACGCACACTCAAAAAAATGAACTCGCAGGTCAAAATAATTGCTACTAGCGGCTTTGTTACTAACGATAAAATTGTGGAACTTGGGCATATAGGAGTTAAAACATTTTTAGCAAAACCCTATAACACAGAGCAATTGTTAACAATGTTACATACACTTCTGCATTCTAATTCTTTATATTAATTCTGCTAGTGTATTCCACGCTACAGAGGGAAGTCACTGCATACATCTATTAGCATAGACTAGGAAGAGACTGGAAATTCTGCACCAGTTGTGCAATTGATCAGCGATGAATTTCCCCAAAACCAACCTGTCTCAATTTCACTGTGATGTCTTACAGCAAACTCAACTAGGTAAGCTGTGCGGTAAAGATCAGTTATTTCGCGATCGCTATGAAATCTTACGGATGTTAGGTAGAGGTGGTTTTGGCGTTACCTTTCTAGCTAAAGACGTTTATTTGCCTGGTCAACCTCTATGCGTAATTAAGCTACTATACCCGAAGGTAAAAGACATAGCCACAATGCAAATTGCTCGTCAGCGATTTGAGCGTGAGGCAAGAATGCTAGCTAAATTGGGTAGTCATTCTCAAATTCCCCTGCTGCTAGATTATTTCGTGATTGAGGGGGAATTCTATTTAGTTCAAGAATACATACATGGTGCTACCCTTGCTCGGCTAGTAAGACGCTATGGTGTGCAGTCAGAAGCACAAGTCAGAGAATTTTTGTGGGAAATGCTGCACGTCTTAGATTACATCCACCGCAATCAAGTAATTCATCGTGATATTAAACCCCACAATATTATCCGATGTCAGGATGATGGCAGGTTAGTACTAATTGATTTTGGTGCTGTCAAAGAAGAAATTGCCCAGCTTAGTGAGATCGGGGATAAAACGCCAGCAACTAATTTTATTGGGACTCTAGGGTTTGCACCACCAGAACAGTTTTCACTCTCTACAGTTTACGCCAGCGATATTTATGCTTTGGGGGTTACTTGTATTTATTTGTTAACAGGTAAAGCCCCACTTGATTTGCAGTGTGATCGCGCTACAGGCGAAATTTATTGGCAACAGCAAGCACAAGTGAGCTACTGTTTCGGGCAAATAATCGACAAAATGGTGAAAATTGCCTTAGAAGATCGCTATCAATCTGCTCAAGAAATTTTAACCGACTTAGCTAGAAACTCAAGCCAAGAAGATTTGGCTCGCTACCTAACTATTCAACCTCGTATAGAAGAGCGATCGCTTGAGGACGACGAAATAGTAGAGCAATATCTACCTCCTGCAACTCGAATAGCGATCGCGATTCGGCAATGGAAAGCTCGTTTAGAAGCTAAACAGCAGTATCAAAACTTGAACCATCATGATCTTATCTGACGATTTTTAGCATTTATGACAGGCGGGCAAGATGCCCGCACTACCTATAAAGCCGACAATGGCGATCGCGTAGCGACTCCGCAGGAGTATCGTATAGGCACATTTGAGCAACTGGACATCAAACCAATCCTGGGCGCTGCTAAATATGAGGTAAAAACTTAGGTTGCGCTGGTTGTGCTGGTTGCACTGGTTGCGCTGGTTTTCCAGAGCGCACATCTTGATAAAAAGCTAAAACTTTCTCAGTATATGGTGCAGTTTCCTTACTGCTATAGCGACTAGGATCGCCAGTCATCCACCAAGCAGCCGCACGTTTTACAGCCAAGGATTCATTTTTATCACTAATACGATACTCATCCCGCAGTACATCGCGCATTACACATACCAAGATGTAACGCGCAGTTACAGGACTGCTGGCAAATTGCGATGGTGTCAGAGCACGTCCGCTACATTGTTGAGACCAACGAGGGATATTATCTGGCATAACTTGCCAATCGCTATACAGTCCATCATTCTCATTTCCTGTCTTGGGTGCTGCCAGTCGTAACGCTTCCACCAGTGCGCTTACTTGGGCATCAGCAACTTGTACCGAACTTGCAGCAACTCGTGGTGCTGGTGGCTGTGGGGGTCGCACCTGGGTAGCAGGTTTAGTATTATTAGATGTCGAGGTTGAGGTTGAGGCAGTAATAGTTACACCTGATCGCTGTTTTTGGTAAAAGTCCAAAACTTTTTGAGTATAGGTATTAGTAGTACCACTGTTGTAAAGGCTGGGATTGCCTGTCATCCACCAAGAAGCAGCCCGCCTGACGGCTAAAGATTCATTATTACCACTAGCTTTATACTCCTCTTGCATAATATTACGCATTACACAAACAAGTACTTGCCGTGCTGTGGCAGTGTTTGATTCAAACTCTGGGATTGTCATTTCCCGCCCAATACAGCGTTTAGACCAGCGAGGAATATTTGCTGGTTTGATTTGCCAGTCGCTATACAGTCCATCATCAACCTTGCCAGTTTTTGGTGCTGCTTGCCGTAAGGCTTCTACAAGCGCCCCGACCTGAGCATCAGCAACCTGTGCTTTAACTGGCAGTGCTGATAGCCCGATGCTAGCAATGAGAATGCCTAAAATTAATCGCATGGATTGCCTCCCAAGTGAAATTGACACTAATTTTTCATATTAATTGCTAATTGAAAAATGAGCATTTATACTCCGACCAGAGTAAGGAGGCAGAGGATTTTAAAAATCACATCTTATATTTAAGTAGGCTGACCTACTTAATTGTTCAATAAACGCTGAAACTTAACTTTTAACCCATCAATTGGGTGCAGCGTTGGTACAGCATCAAGAGTTAAATTTTGTTTTGGCAACAGTTCCCAAGTGTAATTCCTGATTAAGTGCGCCGCCACAATCTTCATTTCCAACTGCGCGAAAGCTAACCCTAAACAATTGCGGGAACCCCCCCCAAAACCAACTAAGCTAAAATCTTGTTTTTTATGCTCGGCTCGACTTGGACTAAAACGTTCTGGATCAAAACAATCTGGCTGTGTATATATACGACTATCTAAATGCGTATCGGTGATACGATACAAAACCTGCCAACCTTTAGGGACATAGTAACCTTTAAATTCAAACGCCTCGACGACACCGCGAAAACCACCACCAACTGGAGGATACATTCGTTCTACTTCCCGTAGCACCTGCTCTAGATAAGTCATTTGTCTAACTTGTTCTAGAGTCAATTCCTCATTTGTTGCTAATTGCTGTTGTTCCAAATGTGCTTTGGCTAACACCTTTGGGTGTTGTGCTAAAGCCATACACAGCGATGTCAGCATAGATGTAGTGGTTTCGTGACCTGCAAACAGCATGAGTAATGCCTGCGCTTTCAGTTCTTCCATACTCAAGCTGTTTCCGTCTTCGTCACGACTTTGAACTAACAGCCCCAAAGCATCTTGTGCAGGCTGTTGCTGTCGATGTCGCACTGCTTGTTCAATATGTGCCAGTATCTGATCTCGTGCTTGCAACGCCTTACCATAGCTTGTCCAACGCCACCGCAGGGGTATAGCAAATAAGCCATTTGTCAAATAGTGAAATAACTCACTGAGGTAAGCAGTCTGCGCTCCTGGTTCACTACCAATCAGCAATGCACTAGCAATTTCAAATGTCAATTGTTTAAATTCAGTAAACCAAGTAAATGTTCCTAATTGCTCCCATTTTTCTAAATAATTGATAGTAAGGCGTTCCATTGTGGCGACATAATTAGTTAAAGCATTGCCATGAAAAGCTGGCATTAATAATTTGCGATTTCTTTGATGTTCAGCACCTTCTTGAACAAAAAGTGACCCCCCCAAGAGTTCTTTAAAGGTATTGGGCCATCCTTCACGCCACGAAAAGCGGTGCATATCGCTAGATAAAATAAACCGATTAGCCTCAGCGCCGCTCATAATTACTGTGGGACGACCAATAATATGAGTCTTGAAAATTGACCCATATTGCTTTTGGCGTTTAGTGACAAAATCTGGATCGCGTAAAAAGCTAATTGTTTCGCCAATTAAAGGTAAACCAAAGCTACCAGGAGGTAAATCTGCGATCGCATCAGTATTTGTAGCCATAAAATCATTTCTCCATACAACTACTTAAAATTTTGACTAAATGTGGGATTTGGTGACGTTCTCTCCCGTTAACCTCCACTATGGTGCGAGACACCTGCCAACATTAAGTTGGTATAGAGATTGTAGTGTTAGTCCATCAGCCGGATATTCAGCTATAGAAAAACTACAGCTTGCTTGGAATCGGTTTCCATTAGGTGCTGTAAATACCTGCTGTCGTAAGGTAGTGAGGAAATCAGAGAGGCGATCGCCCGCTTCTGCCTTAGTCAACCCAGGCATCCCTACTACAAATTCCCCGTTGCCCCAGTAACTCAATACCTCTGCACCGCGAAAGGCTGATTGGAACAGGCTACCCCAGCGTTGTAATACTTGATTGCCAACTGCATGACTGTACTGGGTATTAATCTGGCGTAATTCAGTAACGTTGAGTAACACTAGAGAAATAGGGGAACCGATCGCTGCCTGCTCAATTAGCTGTTCTAAATCGCGGCTAGATTGGGGTTGGTTTGCTAGTCCAGTTAGAGGATCTTTGGTAGAGAAAGTTTGAAGCAAACGGGTACGTTCTAGACGGTTGGCGATCCGGGTCAACAATTCTGCACCAACAAAGGGTTTGGCTACATAATCATCTGCTCCAACCCTAAATACCTGCTGGATTGTTTCTATCTCTTGATGAGCCGTGAGAAACAATATTGGCAACCCCTGCCAGTTCGGATCGGTACGAACGGCTTGACAAAGCTCGATGCCGCTTATTTGAGGCATTTCTACATCCAAAATTAATAAATCCGGTGCGATTCGTTGTAGCGTTTCCCAGAAGCGCAAGGGATCGTCCAGCCCTGTCATCCGAATGCCCCAAGGTTCTAATAGAGTTTGTACCGCCGTCAGAATTAATGGGTCATCATCTACTACTAATATATTCACCGATAGGGAATAGCTGCGTTGTAACAAATGAGATGCTACATCCCAAACTTGAGTTGATGTCACAGGTTTGGCTAAAAACCCCCGTCCTCCAGATCGAGCCACCGCCACTCGATCTACTAGCCCATCTACAGAAGCGAGTACTAGCACGGGGATAGGTGGAGTACGGCTTGCCAAGTCTGTTAACAGTGCCAAACTTTCTTGCCTTTTCCCGACCTCATCTACACTCAGCACTACCAAATCTGGTGATTTTCCCCGAAGCCAGCTTTTAGCTTTTTGAAGGGTTGCCACTTGCTCCCAACTCATCCCTACAGATTGTGCTAATTGTTGCAAATCTGAACCGAGTTGCGGATTGGGGTCAATTAGCAGCAGTTTGGCTGTACTTGATTCTTTATGGTGTTTGGATAGGGTTTGTTCTTGAGGAAACAAGGGAACTAAAGTTTCATCTTTCCGGTTTTTTAAGAATAGGGTTTCCGTTTGTTGAACAGTTTGAGATAGATGATCTTGAGGCGTTAGCAGCGTCTTCAAATTTATTAAGTTACTTAACTCTTGTACCAGTGAGATAAGTTTGCGTTCTTGGTAAAGCGACTCTGTTTCAGTCGCTTGCAAAAGTTGTTCAATTTCCCGCGATCGTAAAGTTCCTGCTTCGAGATCGAACATCCCTAAGACACCAGCCAGCTTATGCGCTGCTTGCTCTGCGGACTGGCGTAACTCCTGAGATAGCGTCCTAGCTTGTACTGCTGCTGCTGCCTGTTGCAATACGTCCAACCGTTGTGACATTAACTCTTGATATTGCTCCCATAAACCATCCATTGCTTGGTTGAAGTGTTGTTCAACTGATGGAGATGCCTCTTGGGGCGGAGTGCGATCGCTTTGTGAGTTGCCTTGCACGTCCCCTAAAGCCAATTCCTCAATTGAGTCACCCTGGTCTACAACTTTGGGATTGAGGCGATATCCCAAACCGTAAACATTTTCAATCCAGTCTACTGCTCCAGCTACTTTTAACTTCTGTCGCAGTCCTTTGATATGCGACTTCACACTCTCCTCTTGGGGAGGATCGTCGAATGTCCAAAGATGTTCGATGATATTACCTCGGCTGAAAACTCGTGATGGATTCCGCAAAAATAGCTCTAACAGGCTATATTCTTTAGGCGTTAATTCCAGTTGTTTCTCAGCATAGGTAACTTGGCAGTTGCTTGGATCTAATCGTAAGGCTCCTACTTCCAAAATTGGAGTACGAGGAGCATTTCCTCGACGTAGCAGCGCCCTTACCCGTGCCTGAAGTTCTTCCAAGTCCAAAGGTTTGAGCAGATAATCGTCTGCCCCAGCATCTAGTCCTCGGATGCGATCGCTATTAGCATCTTTAGCGGTCATTAGCAGAATGGGAGTAGAACAGCCCTCAGAGCGTAATCGCTGACATAAAGCAATGCCATTGAGCTTTGGCAATCCCACATCCATGAGGATCAAATCGTAACTGCTGTCTTGAGCATATTCCCACCCACTTTCTCCATCAAAAGTGGTGTCCACGACATAACGCTGACTGGTTAGGGACTGCAACAGAACATTTACCAATACCTCATCGTCTTCAATCAGCAAAATCTTCATCGCCTAATCGTCTTTTTTATAAGTTGAGGGTGCCTCCCCTAGTTCTACCTCTACAACAACTAATACCTTGTTCTTTCGTGCGTAGAATAACGCTATTTGCCCGCGACAGCTGTCTTGAATCTTGTACTAAACTCTTTGATACTTCAGCGTCTGGAACGTCTGCGGAGCCTATCAATCATTACCGCCACAATGATTACCAAGCCTTTGACAACTAATTGCCAGAAGTAAGACATATTCAGCAGGGTCAAACCATTGTTGAGAACAGCAATGATTAACGCCCCCAGCAGAGTTCCACTAACCGTGCCAATACCACCTGTGAAGCTAGTTCCACCGAGAATAACAGCAGCGATCGCATCTAACTCGTAGCCCTGACCTAACATCCCAGTGGCACTATAAAGACGGCTGGCACTCATAATTCCTGCCAAACCTGCTAGTAATCCACTTACACCATAGACAAATAGCAACACGCGATTTACTTTGATACCAGTTAAGCGTGCTGCTCGGTCGTTACCACCAACAGCGTAGATTTGTACCCCCAAAACAGTCTGCCGGAGGATAAACCAACTGGCTAATACACTCAGCAATGCAATTAACACTAGCCAAGGAAACGGGCCAAAATAGCTATTGCCTATCCAAGAAAAACCCAAGTCAGGATTAATCACCGTTGTACCATTGGCAACGAGATAGGCAGCACCCCTCAAAGCAGTCAGTGAACCCAACGTGACAATAAAAGGTGGCACATCCAAAAAGGTGATCAAAGCGCCATTGAGTAAGCCCAAAAGCAATCCTGTCAATAAACCAGCAGGCACCGCCGCCCAACTTAAAGCCGGAAGTAGCGATACCATCACTGCAACTACGGCAGAAACAGCCAATATTGACCCAACTGAAAGGTCAATACCTCCAGTCAGAATTACAAATGTCATCCCAGTTGCCAGTACTATGTTGATCGATGACTGTCGCAATATATTGACGAAGTTACCGACTGTTGGGAAGTTGGGGCTAAGAAACGAAAATAAGATGCAGATGAGTACCAGAATCGGTAAAATACCTGCAATCTGAAGAAAATTGTTAATTGATTGACGCTGGCGTGAGGTGCGCTGCTCACCAGGTCTATTTTTAATAGGTTTTAAAGTTTGACTCATGATTCTAGTACCTCTCCGGCTCCAGTGCCGTAGTGCATAATGTTTTCTTGGGTAATTTCTTTGCCAGAACTGCCGTCAAGTTCGCCTACCAACTGCCCTTCTCGCATCACTATGACGCGATCGCTCATGCCGACAATTTCCGGTAGTTCGCTGGAAACCATCAAAATGGCAATTCCTTGTGCTGCTAACTCGCTAATAATTCGGTAAATTTCGCTTTTGGCACCGATATCTACACCGCGTGTCGGTTCATCCAACATCAATACTCTCGGCTGAATGGCTAGCCAACGAGCTAGCAGTAGCTTCTGCTGATTGCCGCCGGAAAGATCCACCGCTCTGATTTCCAAATTGGCAAGCCGGATATTGAAGTTTTCCACCGCTTTCGTCGCCAACTGATTAACTGAACCCCAGTTAACGATGCCAGCTTTGGCTTCCTGCTGTAGCCTATTGATGGCAATATTCTTGCGAGAACTCATCTCTAGAAATAAACCCTGGTCTTTGCGGTCTTCCGGGACATAGCCAATTCCGGCAGCAATGGCATCACTGGGCGAATTAATCTTCAGTTTTTTGCCATCGAGAAATACTTCACCGCTTACCTTGGGGTCAGCACCAAAAATCAGCCGAGATAGTTCGGTGCGTCCTGCACCAACTAATCCCGCTAGACCAAGAATTTCTCCAGCATGAATTTCAAAGCTAGCTGGTTGAACCTTGCGTCCGTCGCTGATATTTCTAACAGACAACATGACTGAGCCAAGATTTGTTTGCCGTTGATGTTCGTAAAAATCCTGCATTGAGCGACCGACCATCATTTGCACCAATCGCTGTGGAGAAATTTCATCCCGTGTAAGACTGCCAATATATTGACCGTCCCGTATTACACTAATTCGGTCAGCTAGAGCATAGATTTCTTCCATGCGGTGGCTGATGTAGATAATCGCAATGCCGTCAGAGCGCAGTTTGCGAATCACCTCAAACAAACGCTCAGTCTCGCGATCGGACAATGCAGCCGTTGGCTCATCCATAACTAAAACGCGGCTTTTGTCCTTCAGCGCCCGCGCAATTTCTACTTGCTGCTGTTCTGCAATTGACAAACTGCCAACCACATCATTTGGTGCAAAACTAGCGCCCAAACTTTGGAGTACTTGCTTTGCTTCACGCTCCATGCCTTGACGGTCTAAAAACTGACCACGCCGCAACTCGCTACCCATAAAAATATTTTCGGTAACGGTTAAATTAGGTGCGACATTCAATTCTTGATAAATAAGATTAATACCCGCCTGTCGCGCCGTACCCGGATTGGTAATTTTCACGGGGCTACCATTAATGCGAATCTCGCCTTCATCGGCAATGTAAGCCCCAGCAAGAATCTTCATCAATGTACTTTTTCCTGCTCCATTCTCACCCATGAGGGCATGAACCTCTCCTGGATAAATCGTGAGATTGACATTTTGGAGAGCAGGTACACCATTAAATCGTTTCGTAATTCCTTGCATTTCCAACACAGGGGTGGTGGTTGATGCTTCAGGAAATGAGGTTTCAATATTGGTTGTCATAAGTAGTTTATGCAAAAACTTAGACTTGATTTGGAGTTAAAACTATCACCAAATCTTGTTTTAAAATCCGAGCGCAAATGCTATATGGTTACATCGTAGGTATATGCAAAGATGGTGCGAATGTACCAAAAGATTCACATTAGAAAGACTTTGCAATTCTTAACTGATAATTGTGATTACTTACCAACCTTTAGCAGTGCTAACGTTTTCTCGCGTAATCAAATTAACTGGAATTAAAATATTGGGTGACTTAGGTTTTTTGCCATGCAAGATGTCGTTGCCCACCTGAACCGCTTTTTGAGT
The DNA here is from genome assembly GCA_036702875.1 of Oculatellaceae cyanobacterium. Classification (GTDB taxonomy): domain Bacteria; phylum Cyanobacteriota; class Cyanobacteriia; order Cyanobacteriales; family PCC-9333; genus Crinalium. Next base: position 97,202 of record DATNQB010000094.1, read on the forward strand.
CATCTCTCTGGGATTTTGAGTCGCCGTCGCAGCATATCGACTGTCATTAGATGCGATCGCTTTGATGGCTTCTGGCGCACCATCGACCCCAACAATGAAAAATTCCTTGCGTCTTACTTGCCTAGCTGCCAAGTCGGCTCCAACGCCGCTCGGATCGTTGATCGCAAAAACAGCATCAATTTTGGGATAGGTTGTTAGGAGATCGCTCATTACCCTCAATCCTCCATCCCTACTGCCTTCTGCGTTCTGGTTTTTCGAGAGTATTTTTAAATCGGGATATTTTGATAAGGCTTTCTCGCAGCCCTGAACTCGCTGGATTACCGAGGTCACTGGAGGGCCGTTAACGATGACTACATTGCCTTTACCCTTGAGGCGGTCGGCCATATACTGGCAAGCAACCTCTCCAGCTTGCAGGTTATTGGTGGTAACTGTGGCATCCACTTCTGCCTCTACTGCCGTATCTACCGCTATCACAATTGCGCCAGATTTTCTTGCTTGATCAACCGCTGGTCTAATTCCTTTGCTGTCACCCGCATTGAGAACGATCAAGTCAGTATTTGCCGCAATAAAATTTTCCATTTGGTTGAATTGCTGGTTCAGGTCATAACCACTGGAAACCACAGTAACTCTGACATCATCACCCCCAATTTTCTTTGCTTCTTGCTCGGCTCCCTTCGCCATCACAACGAAGAACGGGTTACTTAGATCGCCAAGAGTAACACCAACTGAGCGTAATTTTACATCGCCATTAACATTCTTGCTTTGTGTACCTGTGTTGCCATTTGGAGAGCCATTTGTGCAACCTGTAAGAGAACCACTGATGATACCTAATAGGCTAAGTACAATTGCAATCTTTTTCACATTCCTCTATCTCCAATAAATCACGGCATCAATTTTGAGAAAGTTGTCAGCAGATCGCTTATTACCCTGGCGACTGCACTAACTGTGGCATCATCACCCCCACTTTTATTCGCTTTTGTCTGAGTGCCTTTCGACATTGCCACCAATATGGAAATTCCTAGATCACCAAGGCTAATGCCGAGCATCGTAATTTTCCGTCCCGCTCGCCACACTTAGCCTTGATTGCATAGCTCAACCCTGTCCAACCCATGACTAGCGCGGGATTGTAACAGAGTAGGGTAAAAAGATGGGGCTGCGATCGCGAACGATTTTCAGTTGTAAAAACTCAATTTTTATAAGCTGTTAAAGCTTTTAATTAATTAAATTAACTTTTAAGTTTGTAGTGGCACAACTTTCCTAAGATATAAACAAGATTTTTAAATCAGATACCTTTTGGTTGATGAATTTATTCAGAGGAAAATAATACAATTTATAACTAAGTGCGTATTGTGAACTGCAAGCAAGAAATTTTTCGCGTCCTAATTAAGGCTATTGTCTGCTTTTGGTGATCTGGTGTGAATAAAGCAGAAGGGCAAAACAACGCTGCGGCAACGGTGTTTGGTATATTTATTTGCAGATTAATCTTGATACTCATAACTACTTCTATAACTTGTTGTGATTAAATCTGTTAGGGTAACAATTTTTAGAAGTGGAAAAAATTTAGTATACAGTTTACTAAAATCAACAATATTAAAATTATTGTATTTTTATAAAAGTGTAAACTTTAATGAGTAAGATTTCAGCAAATCTGCGAAAATATAATTATATTTACATCCACAGCCAAGAGCAATCATCAACTAGATAGTAAAAAATTGTATTCAAAATAACAAGATAGAGAAATTAGCTATAGTTAGTTGACCAAGATCTATTTGTTAATCTTGTGAATCGTACTATCGTAGTGTGATGCAATTTTATATATTTAATTAGTTAAAAACCTTTGACAGACAATAGAAATAGCAGATGAGTAAATACATACTAGCATTCGATCAAGGAACAACAAGTTCTCGCGCGATAGTATTTGATCGCAAGGGTAACTTGTTAAGTATTGCCCAAAAAGAGTTCCCACAAATTTTTCCTCAGCCTAGTTGGGTAGAGCATGATGCCGACGAGATTTGGTCATCTCAAGTTGGTGTTGCTCATGAAGCCCTCGCGCGTATTGATATTCAAAAGACTGAGATTGCTGCTATTGGCATCACCAATCAACGGGAAACTACACTCGTATGGAATCGTCAAACAGGCAAGCCAATATATAATGCGATCGTTTGGCAAGACCGACGCACTGCCAACAAGTGCGAGCAACTTAAAGAGGCAGGATACGAGGCAACATTCTTTCAAAAAACCGGATTGGTAATTGATGCGTACTTTAGTGCTACAAAACTCCAGTGGTTGTTGGATAACGTGCCTGATGCTCGCGAACAAGCTAATCGGGGAGAACTAGCATTTGGAACTATTGATAGTTGGTTAATTTGGAAATTAACTGAGGGAGAACTTCACATCACAGATGTGAGCAATGCTTGTCGCACTCTACTATTTAATATTCATACTCAGCAGTGGGACGATGAACTGCTGTCTATATTTAATATTCCCCATTCCCTGCTTCCAGAAGTACGCAGTTGTTCAGAAGTATATGGGTATACATCTGAAAATATTTTCGGTAGCCGTATTCCCATCGCAGGTATTGCTGGAGACCAGCAAGCAGCAACATTTGGGCAGGCGGCATTAGAACCTGGCATGGCAAAAAACACCTACGGTACAGGCTGCTTTATGTTACTCAATACAGGGAATCAGCCAATCCCTTCTCACCACAAGTTACTAACCACAATTGCTTGGCAGATTAATGGACGTACTGATTATGCTCTCGAAGGCAGTGTATTTATTGCTGGGGCAGTAGTGCAGTGGTTGCGCGATGGGCTTGGCATTATCAAACATAGTGCAGATGTGGAGTTACTAGCTGGCAGTGTGCCTGATAACGGTGGTGTGTATTTTGTACCTGCATTCGTTGGTTTGGGTGCGCCTTATTGGGATAGTTACGCTCGTGGCACAATCACAGGCTTAACCCGTGGTTCAACTAGCGCCCATATTGCCCGTGCATCTTTGGAAAGTATTGCTTATCAAACAGCAGACGTATTGGATGCGATGCGTACTGACTCTCAACTAGATATTTCAGAATTACGGGTAGATGGGGGAGCATCACGCAATGACCTATTGATGCAGTTCCAGGCAGATATTTTGGGTGTGCCTGTAGTGCGTCCCAAAATTACGGAAACTACAGCTTTAGGTGCAGCTTATTTAGCAGGGTTAGCTGTTGGGTATTGGGATAGCTCCGAGATTGTACAACAGTGGCAGGTGGAAAAGCGGTTTGAACCAACTATAAGTGCCGAGCATCGGGCGACACTGCGGGACTCATGGCGACAAGCGATTGAACTTACTCGACATGGTAGCCAATCAGTTAGTAATTAGGCATTTTAGCGATAAGTTAGTAGGAATAGAAACTGGCTCATGGTTAATGTAAGAGCGCCAGAACTGCCTCAAAATTTTATTTGGATAAATTGCGATCGCGTAGCGTGCGCGGAGCGCAATCGCCCTTTATCAATTAAATCTCTGCGCGGACGAATCATCATTTTAGATTTCTGGACAAAAGGTTGTATTAACTGCTTGCACGTTATTCCTGACCTCAAATATTTAGAACACAAATACAGCGATTACTTGAATATTATTGGTGTTCACAGTGCCAAATTTGAGCATGAACAACATCCAGATAGTGTTCAACAAGCAGTTTGGCGCTACGAAATTACGCATCCCGTTATACTAGATAGCGATCGCTACATTTGGGAACAATATGCAGTCAGAGCATGGCCTACTTTTGTCGTAATTAATGCTACTGGTTATATAGTAGCGACGGTTTCGGGTGAAGGTAAGCGAGAATTTCTAGATAACTTAGTACAACAGTTAATTGAAGAAAGTAGTGGGAAAAGAACTGTTGATGGGGAATCTTTACAATTAAACCTAAAACAAAATCAAAGCTTACCCACCTCTTCCCTAGCGTTTCCATCAAAATTATTAGCTTGTCAACAAAGTAATTCTCTATTTATTGCAGATACCGGACATCATCGCCTTGTGATTGCATCCTTAGATGGTAAAACACAAGCTGTGATTGGCACTGGAAAGCCTGGATGGGTAGATGGAGATCTAGAAATTGCTCAGTTTTGTGAACCGATTGGAATGGTATTTGATTACGAGCAGCAGGTAATTTATGTAGCAGATACAGGAAATCACTTGTTGCGAAAAATTGATTTGAAGACGAGACAGGTGACTACCATAGCTGGAACTGGAACTCAAAGTAGATACTTATTCCCCCACGGTGGCAAAGTCTTAGAGACTGCCCTTAATTCTCCTTGGGACTTGATAAAGCTTAAAGATAAACTTTACATCACTATGGCAGGTTCACATGAAATTTGGATGGTGGATTTAGCTGAAGAAACAATACAAACCTTAATAGGCACAGGTGCAGAATTTTGTGTGGATGGTTCATTTGACATGGCAGCATTTGCTCAACCAAGTGGCATCACCACCAATGGAGATGAATTATTTATTGCAGATAGTGAAAGTAGTTCGATTCGTGCAGTTACCCTGGGGGACTTTCCGGTAGTGCGTACTATCTGCGGTAGCGGTCAACTTTTTAGCTTTGGTGATGTTGATGGTATTGCTGAAAATGTCAGGTTGCAACACTGTTTGGGAGTAGCGTATGGTGCAGGCTATCTTTGGGTAACAGATACATACAATCACAAGCTCAAACGAGTTAACCCAACTACTGGAGAGTGCCAGACTATTTGTGGAAGCACTAAAGCGGGATTACAAGATGGTTTTGGCACAGATGTCTGTTTTTCAGAACCATCTAGCTTAACCTATGCCTGTAACTATCTTTATATTGCAGATAGTAATAATCATGCTATTCGTCGTATGAACATAAATTCCCAAGAAGTGACTACATTACAATTACCGATGCTTTGCTCTCCATCTGTTTGTATTCCCAGTGTATTTGGAGAAAAATCAAGTTATTAGAACACGGAGTTTTTCAATATTCAAAAATAAGATGTAGTGATGAATTTCATCGTTTTAAAAAAAGTTATACTTGTAGCCAGCTAATTGATATTGAACCCTAGATTTTCATACTTAATTTAACGTAGTATTTTTATGATCACTTAGCTGTAATCCATAATAGGAAGGAACTGAGCTGATTTTCTTATATTGTTAAATTGTGGAGTTGTTCGTAGTCAGCAGGTGTATCGAGGTCAAATGCGACTTCTGGGGCAGGAACCCCGATAGTATCTTGAGCAAAGCCTTTAATCAGCTTTCTCGCACCAGCATCGCCACTAAGCGCCATTAGATGGGAAAAAAGAGTGCGCTCAAACAAACACGGAACGCCCAAAACACCGTTGTATTCTGAAGCAACAATTAAGGAATTATCTTTACGGTAGTTTTCCACTAATTGATTAATTAGTTGAGTAGAAACAAAGGGTTGATCGCAAACCATCAACACCACACCTTTAAGATAGGAATTTTCAGCCGTAAGGACTTCTATACCTGTACGAATAGAATTGCTCATCCCTTCAGCGAAAGAACAATTTTTGATTGTTTGGATATTAAAAGACGTTAGCTTGGGCTGAATGTGTTCTGCATTTGCGCCTAATACTACGATAATTGGATCGCAGATAGAAGCGATCGCTTGCTCGACTATATACTCAATTAAAGTTTGTCCTCGATAAGGAAGCAATTGCTTGGGCGTACCCATGCGGGTAGAAGCACCTGCGGCTAAAATTACTAAACCAATGTCAGACATGGTTCTGTGTCGCCGTGAATGGAACCTTGCCGAAATCGTAAATGGTTGCCCGAACGTTGAGCCAGCACAGCTTGAATTTCCGCCACAATAGAAAGTGCGATTTCTTCTGCGGTTTCTGCGCCGATATCTAAACCAACTGGCGCGTAAAGACGTTGCAGTTGGTGTTTAGATGGCATAAATCCCTCTAATCGTAAGTCTTCTAATAGTTGCTGACTGCGACGTTTAGCACCAAGTAATCCTAAATAGCTAATGGGCGATGGTAGTAAAGTTTGCAGGAGAATTTTATCAGACAAATAGTTGTGCGTCAGAACTACAGCCACCATCTGCGGATTAAAATTTAGCTTGGTTAGTAATTCCTCTGGATGACAAACAATAATTTCATCAGCATCAGGAAAGCGATCGCGTGTGGCATAAGCTGGTCTACGATCAATAACTGTGACGTGCCAGCCAAGTTGTTTTGCCAATTGCACAATTGGAACTGCATCGTAACCCGCACCAAAAATGAGCAATGGTACGGGAGGGCGAATCACTTCTATTAGTACGTCAGCCGAACCATGATCTAATGAGTAAGAAACTACCCGTGTTTTACCTTCAGTTAATACTTGGTAAGCATCCTGTTGTAAATGTGCAGCTAGTTGGCAATCGCTAATTTCGTTTGTAATCCTACCGTCAGAGTGCAGATACAATCTAGAAGCAATACTGGCAGCAACTTCTCCTTTAACATCAAAGACCGTAGCAATTACGCCTGGTTGATGGTGACAAAAGCACTCTGCAATAAATTCAAGCTGGCTTTGAGCAGAGTTACAAACAGATTCAATTAACACCTGTACTGTACCATTGCAACCCATTCCTAATCCCCAGACTAGATCGTTACTGGCATTTGTATCGTACTCGACAAGGATTGGCTCCCCATTGTGCAGGATTAAAGGTTGCGATCGTTCCACAATATCGCTTTCTAGACATCCTCCGCTAATTGCACCTACCATTTGACCGGATTCACTAATTAACATACGTGCGCCTGGTCTGCGGTAGACTGAACCGCTAGTTTTGACGACTGTTGCGATCGCACTTCGGTGCCGATGCACCATCGCTGCTTTTACTGTTGAGTGTTTAATTTGCTCAAAGGTTTTGAGAATATCTTGTAACTCTTTCATTAGCCCCCTTTAACTAAACAACTGGTAAAAAAAGAAATTAAAAATTTATTTTTTATCATTTTGTAAACTATAAAGTTTACCTAATATTTCGTTGTCAACCTTTATAATAAGTTCATTTTCATTAATCTTATACCCATGATAAACAGGATAACCCTCTGCATCAAATTTTCCAGTACCCTCACCTTCTCCTCCTGGCTGAAATTCATAATAATTATTTTTGTAATATCCATAATACTGCTTACCATCTGTTAAATTATGAATAACAGCTTGATCTAAAACTGCTTGAGCTTCTTTATCGTTTAAATCTATAGGACTAGCCTCATTCCAAGGGTTTTCGGGATGATGTTTAGGATGAAATTTATAGCGAGGACGTAATTTCCTTGCTTGTCTAACATTAATTAAATTAGAAATATTTTTCTTTTCTATTATTTGTTCTTCAATTGCAAAATAGACTTCTATATACTCTGATTCAAAATCAGGGGCATTTTGTAAACTGATTAGAACTCCTTTTAAATAAACAGCGCCAGCTAATGAGCTTTCGCAATAATCTTGATTATTAACTTTACACTCCCAATAATGAAGTTTTTTATTTAAAATATTATCTATATATAAGTCTCTGTTTCTTTTAATTCCAGACAAAATTACAGAAATTTTAGTTCTATCTCTGTATTGTTCTTTTAACCAATCAGAAATGGTAAAATCTGAACATAATTTACAGTTAAAAAAACTACTATGAATTTTAAAATGGTTAATTGGATTCAAGAACTCTCGATCGTTCTGATAGAAATTTTTAATAATATTTAGTATAATATCTTTAATAATTTCCATTTTTTCTTTAGCAGAATATTTATTATCATATTGTCCGATAATTGATAGTTCATTAATTAAAAATTCCATTTTAAATCAACTCTGCCTCTGTTTTATAAAATTCATCAAAAAAACCATCAGGTGGTAATGAACTAAAATTACCATCTTCATGTATTTGGGGGACTAAAATATTTATTAGTGGTTGTTCCCTATTTTCATTTTTTTCAAAATAATATATTTGTACATCTTCAGGAGAAATTTTCTTTTTTTTAACAGCAATCCTCATAGCATTTAAAATATGATCGCTATGAGTTTCTACTACTATTTGAATACCACAACTTGCTGCTAATGCAATTAATTCTCCCATTTTAGATTGCCCTTTGGGATGAAGATGAGCTTCTGGGTTTTCTAACAAAATCAATGTATCTGAAGTAGCAGATAATATTGCTACAATAATCGGTAAAGTATAGGTAATTCCAAAGCCAACATTAGTTGATCTGTAAGAATTACTAAGTCCATAAGAATATTTTAAATTAACTAAATCCATCCCTAAATGAGATTCTAGCTCAATTCTTGTTCCAGGACTGATTTCTCCTAACCAAGCTTCAACTTGATTTTGAAATTTTAGAGAATTTTCTGAAGGATGAGATAAATTTTTATTTGAAATTATTGTTTCATCATAAATAGAAAGAAAATGTGCTGTAAATTCCCCTTTAGTTCCTATTTGTTGATGCTGCTTTACTTGAAAATCAGATATTTCAAAATAATTGCTAGGAGAAATCCGATCTGCTCTTAAATAATGAAATTTGTCACTAAAAAGACTTGAGTTATAAATATTTTTACAAACATTAGATGAGGAAGAAAGTTTAATAATATTTGACTCTCTATCATAATCAAAAACCCATCTATTTTTAATATCATCTTCGGCAACAATTTCAAAAACAATTAAATCTTTATTCGCCCTTTCAAATAAAGCATCTTGAGCCGTACCAATACAAACTAAATCCCCATTAAGTGCTAAACCTACAGTATCTAATAAATCTTGTTGATAAGATTGACGTAATAGTAATAAAGATTGAAGTAAAGAAGATTTGCCACTGCTATTTAATCCAGACAGTAGAGTTAATGTTTTGAAAGAAAAAGATTGATTTTCAAATGGTTTGAAATTTTCTAAAATCAGAGATTTCAGCATGATAATACTTCCTGAACAATTTGATTTATTTGACCAAAGCGATATTGAACTTTATTAGCTGCTTGAGATATTGATTTAAGAAACTCTATATCATTTTCCATTTTTTCTCTAAACTTTTCTTGTAATATTTCTTTCCGATCAATTAAACTTTCAATTTCTTGAAAATTCAATTTACTTAAAATAACAGACCAGGCTTCAAAAAGAGCTTTATTTACAGGAGAATTTGACGATTTACGAAAAGCAACATTTTCAAAAATATTATAAGCTGCATTCATTGAAATTACAAACTTATCTTCTATTGTTTGTATAGAATCATCGTCTATTGTATTTAATTTTTTCATGGTTTCATGTAAAAAATAGTTACGACCTTTATTCGTCGGATAATTTTCATAGCTGATTAAAGTAAAAGCAATAAAACCTAATACAAATTCATGATCATTCATCCGTTCTTTTTTCTTTTTACTTAGATTTGTTACTCTTTCAAATTCTGGTAATTGAGCAAGTTGTTTAAGAATTTTTATTGCTTTTCCAGGATTCATTGCTTGACGAAGTTCTTGAGGATTAAGAGGTAATCCTCCAGTATTAATTCTTTGAAAAATATTATATTTAACTTCAGGAGGAGTTCCGGGTTCAATTAAATAAACTGTTAATTCTGTTTCATCTATTCGTCTTTGATAATGGCGAGGTAAATTATCATAGTTCTTTTTTTCCAAATCTTTTAGAAATTGTAATCCAGTTAATTTAAGTGCTTTATCAATAATAAAACTTTTAAATGTGCTAATTCTTTGTAAGCCATCAATAATAATCCATTTATCATCATTAGTAGCATCTATATAAAATGCTGGAAGTGGAATCCGAATTAAAAGAGATTCAATTAAACGACTTTTTGCTTTATCTGTCCAAATATCAGATTGGCGCTGAAAATCAGGAGCTAAGTCAATTTCATCATATTTAATTCTTTTGAGAAGCAGATCCATTGTCATAGGTTTAGTTTTAACCCTAATCTTTGTTGGATCGAATGGTTCTAAATTTTCATCTTCATCATCGTCTTCAAACTTAAACTCATTCTCGTTTTCATTATTTAAATCATCCTCTTGCTCTAGTAATTCCATTTGTTTATTGTTTAGTGTATTTATTTCCATTATGACAATCTTTAAAAAATTAACTTGCGATAAAAGTAAACTAATGTACCTCAATGAACACCATTTTAAATGATTAACAGGAGTTAAAAAATTTCAGCTCAAAATAAGCCTAAACTGGAGTTAGAAATGGCAAATACATAGCCATCTAAAGTCTACCAATCAATAAAATGCTCATATTTCTCTTTTTTTTACTTATTTAAACAATCAACTTGTCTGGAGTAAGGGGTAAACTGCGAATCCGCTTGCCAGTCGCGTGATAAACTGCATTGGCGATCGCGGCTGAAACTCCCGTAATCCCAATTTCACCCACCCCACGAACACCTGCGGAGTTAAAGTTCAAATCTGGTTCCCCAACAAATGCCACCTCAATCCGAGGAATATCTGCATGGGAAGGGTAGTGATAGGTAGCAAGATCATAAACTACTGGATAACCAATATTTGGATCAAACAAACATTCTTCCATCAGAGCTTGTCCAATTCCCATAATTACACCACCACGCACCTGACTAGCTGCGGTTTTGGCGTTGATGACTCGTCCGATGTCCATCACCGATACCCAGCGCGTTACCCGCAAGCGTTCAATTTCTTCATCCACTGTCACTTCGCAGAAATGCGCCCCCCAAGACTGGAACGCCCATTTTTTTGCTCCACCGCTAGGAGCAGAAGTAGCTGTTGCTTCAAACGCGGCCCGTCCAGATTGCTTTAAAGCCGAACAAGCTTCAGTTGCGGAGGTACAGTTAGCCGCTTTGAGTACGTCCTGGCAAGCCTTGATAACTGCTGGCGCGAGAGTTGCTGTCATTTGAGAACCGCCTGCCATTCCTCCGTCTGGTAGCTGTGAATCGCCCATTTCGACGCGCACCTTTTCTACAGGTACTCCTAATGTCTCTGCTGCCACTCCTGCGACCATCGTATATGCCCCTGTCCCCATATCATTACCAGCAGTAAGGACGTGGACTGTATCGTCTGGTAACAAACGTACTTTAACAGTTGCAACACCTTTCATCCCAGGAAAGGTAGCACCTGCCATTCCCCAACCTATAAGTTGCCCGTCACGGCGCTGAGAGCGCACTTGCATTGCTCTATTTTTCCAGCCAAATCGTTCCGCACCGACTTTTAAGCAATCAGCATAATGTTTAGCCGAAAACGGTAAATTCTTGCGCTGATGTTCCTGAGTTTCGTTTTTCAGCCGCAGTTCTACTGGATCTATTTTTAACGACCAAGCTAGTTCGTCCATCGCTGATTCCAATGCCCACATCCCTGGATTTTCCCCAGGCGCACGCATGAAGGTCGGCGTACCCACGTTCATTACCCCAAGTTCCTGATGTATTCGCAGGTTGGGTGCGGAGTACATAGCTGGCGTAATGCCCGTACAAGGTTCTGTGAAAGCTTCCACTGGTGAGGTGAAGGATTTAGCATCGTGAGTGATCGCCATCAGTTTGCCATCTGCCTCTGCCGCTAAACTGATTGTTTGCTCTGTTTCGGAGCGATGTCCAGCATTGGCTGTCATCTGGCGACGACTGAGAACTACCTTAACAGGCCGTTGAAGTTGACGTGCCGCCGCCGCACAGAGAACCCCATGAGGCCAGGGAAAAGCTTTGGAGCCGAAACCTCCACCCAGGTAGGGAGTAATGATGCGTACCCGCTCGGATGGAATTCCGAACAGTTCGGCGTATGTACGTTGAGAACCCATTACCCATTGAGTTGGTTCGTAAATCGTTACTGCATCTGAACCTTGCCACTGAGCAATAATGGCATGAGGTTCCATTGGTGCGTGTAATTCTGTAGAAGTTGTGTAAGTAGCTTCAATCTTAGCGGCGGCGTTGGTTATACTCGCGACATTCCCCTTTTCAAACTTAAACCCTTCACCGAACATTGAGGGGGCTTCCTTCAAGGTAGCCTTCTGGGATTCAACTAGCGGCGATCGCGTTTCATACTCTACTTTGATTAGATGTGCAGCGTGTTTGGCTCGCTCAAAGGTGTCTGCTACCACCAAGCCAATAATTTGCCCACCATAGTGAACTTGATCGTCCGACAATGGTAGACGCGCCTCATAGATTTTTGAGGTCATAAAATTATTGGTTGGCTTAAATATCTTAGGAGGGTTTTTGTGAGTAAAAACCGCAGTTACGCCTTGAGATTTTTCGGCAGGGCTAGTGTCAATGCTTTTAATCCGGCCATTACCAATACTAGCAGTGACAAGATAACCGTGCAGTAGTCCGGGAATCTGATGTTCGGCGGCGTAGGTGGCTGTACCTGTTACTTTGGCTCGTCCGTCCTTGCGGTTAACGCCACTACCTATTACTTTACTCATGCTACACCTCCTCCCTTTGCTGACACCATTAGCGATCGCTTAATTGCCCGATGTGCTAATTCCACTTTGAATTTGTTGTGTTGCAGTGGCTTGGCTGCTTGCAAAGCAATGTTTGCCGCTTGCTCAAATGTGGCAGCATTAGCCGTTTTACCGATTAAAAATTGCTCTGCTTCCTTTGCACGCCAAGGTTTGTGGGCGACACCACCCATTACTAGGCGCGCATCCTTAATCTTTTCTCCCGCCAAATCAACCGCAGCCGCTACCGAAATCAGTGCAAAGGAATATGAAGCCCTATCCCTTAACTTGAGATAAACGCCAGATTTAGCAAATGGCAAAGACGGTAACAAAATGGCAGTAATCAGTTCTCCTGGTTCCAGGTTAGTATCCCGTTCAGGAGTGTTACCAGGAAGGCGATGAAAGTCTACAAACGGAATTTGGCGTTTCCCCTTTGGTTGTGCTACTTCCACAACCGCATCCAAAGCGGCTAGGGCAACGGACATATCGGAGGGATGGACAGCAATACAGTGATCGCTTGCTCCCAATATGGCGTGTGTGCGGTTAATACCAGTTAAGGCAGGACAACCGCTATTCGGCTCCCGCTTATTGCAGGCAAAGGCTGTGTCGTAGTAATAGGGACAGCGAGTGCGTTGCAGCATATTACCCCCAACAGTCGCCATGTTACGAATTTGTTGCGAGGCTCCCGACAAAATAGCGCGTACCAGCATCGGATAGTTGCGCCGCACTTCGAGATGATCGGCTAATGCTGTATTGCTTACTAATGAGCCAATTCGTAAACCCCCACCAGCTAATGGTTCGATCCGCTTCATTTCTAAGCGAGAAATATCAATAAGTTGCGATGGCTCATCTAGAAAAACTTTCAGGCGATCAACTAAGTTAGTGCCACCCGCAATAAATGTGGCATTTTTGTCTGTAGATGCTCGTGTAACGGCATCTTGAACGGAAGTAGCGCGACTGTAGGAGAAGTTATTCATGCTGGCATCTCCTTAACTAATATATCGGCAGCAGCCGAAGGAGGTGTTTGTCCTGCTACCTGCTGTACGGCAGCAACGATGCCATTGTAGGCGCTGCACCGACAGAGGTTGCCACTCAATCGTTCCTTAATTTCTGCCTCAGAAAGTTGGGTAAGCTGCGGTGGGCTATCGAGATTTGGAGTAATTGCGCTTGCGCTTCCCCGTTTAACTTCATCCAAGAGAGCAACAGTGGCGCAAATTTGTCCAGGGGTACAATAACCGCACTGAAAACCATCATTATCTATAAACGCCGCTTGGACTGGATGAAGAACATCGCCCTTAGCAAGTCCTTCAACAGTGACAATCTCCTTGCCTTCTTGCATCACTGCTAATGCCAGACAGGAATACACTCGCTGTCCATCAACTAGAACAGTACAAGCGCCACACTGCCCGTGATCGCAGCCCTTTTTGCTGCCTGTTAGTTCCAATCGCTCTCGCAAGGTATCCAGCAGGGTTACTCGTGGCTCGATATTGAGCGATCGCTTTTTACCATTAACGTTTAATCTGACAGCGATTGCGCCTGACGCAGCAGATTGAGCAATTTTTTCCCCCTCTTCCTTAGCTGCTGTTGCCTGCTCAATTAATGTGGGGGCAGCTATAGCTGTTCCTGCTGCGGTTAATGCGTGTCCCAAAAAACTTCGTCTGGAAGTTTTTTTCCGCTTTTCTTCATGGTGTTGCATTATAATTTCTGAAAATTACCCTGATACTTTCTGTACTAATTGGGCTGGTATCTAAAATTTTTAGATATATTTATCTCTATATTGTTCTCTGGTGCTAAAAATTTAACACTTTTGTTTGAATTTTTCCACTTTTACGTCTCATCAACCTGGTGTTACCATTTATTCAATCAATATTCTTTTGTTTTTAACCATATTCTGATGGCAGAATTATTAAGCTATTAAGTTATTTTACGGGTGCATACATAGTTAACGGCTGCCTTGTCTCCTAATAATTTAAGTTCTGAAACCTCTCCACGAGGATTTGCAATATTATTTCTTCTAATCAACTTATCATTTTTATCAAACCAAGCAGTTTTATACACTCTGTAATCATCTTTTCTATTACAATTAACGGATCTAAAAGAAATAGCTTTATAAGCTAAAACAGATTGATTACCACGTTTCATCGGCACAGGATTGTCAAATTGTAAGCTTGCCCAAAAATAACGTAATGGTTTACCACTTAAAACAGAAGCTTCATTAACAAAATATACGCCAGAAAAACCACTTTTATCATTGGGAACTGTTAATATCCTTACCCAAAGCGTAGGTACTTTAGCTGAAACGCTAATACTATTTAAGAAAGATGTTGCTGTGATTAGCCCAACAGTTAAACCTATAAACTTGTGCATTTAGCACCCCTAATTTTTGTTTTTCACAGAAAGATTATAAGCATGAAAATGTGCTTGGATGCAATAGAAGAAGTAATTTTAATGTTTTAGTAAGTGATGGTATTTATATCTCTAAGTTTGCTAAGTGCGATCGCAAATTTATTGCCTTAGTCATAGGCTGTACTTACTATAGCTGTGCCAGTATGGTCAATACCAGTAAAAAATCTGTTTTTGAGCCAAAAAAACATCAAACTGGCTAAAATTAAGGTATAAAGGGCAAAAAGTACCAAAAATGGCGATCTCAGCAGTTAATCCTTATCTAGAAGAAAACTTTGCTCCAGTAAGCACAGAAATTACAGCCGAGAAACTCATAGTAATTGGTGAACTTCCTCCTACATTATCGGGGATGTTTGTCCGCAATGGCCCTAATCCCCAGTTTCCCCCTATTGGAAAGTACCATTGGTTTGATGGGGATGGGATGTTGCATGGGGTGCGTATTAGCAATGGTAAGGCTTCTTACTGCAATCGCTATGTACGCACTAAGGGATATCAGATTGAACACGATGCAGGTCACGCAATTTGGTCGGGTTTATTAGAACCACCACAGCCTAATAATCCTTATGGTGCTTTCAAGAATGTTGCTAATACTGCTTTAGTATGGCACGCGGGGCAGATGATGGCAGTCTGGGAGGGGGGAGAACCCCACGCGATTAAGTTGCCTGATTTAGATACAATTGGCGGTTATACATATAATGGCAAGCTGAAATCTGCTTTTACTGCACATCCCAAGGTAGACCCTGTTACTGGGGAAATGATGTTTTTTGGCTACTCGCTATTTGCACCACCATTTGTTAAATATAGTGTGGTGTCAGCAGAGGGTGAATTATTGCGGACTGTACCCATTGATTTACCAGTGGGTGTGATGATGCACGATTTTGCGATTACTGAAAATTACACGATATTTTTAGATTTGCCGTTGACATTTCGCCCTGAAAGAATGCGGCGGGGACAGCCAGCTTTTATGTTTGAGAGCGATCGCTCTAGTCGTTTTGGTATTGTCCCTCGTCATGGTGACAATAGCAATATCCGGTGGTTTGAAAGTCGTCCTTGTTTTATCTTCCATACTCTCAATGCTTATGAGGAAGGGGATGAAGTTGTTTTG
Organism: Oculatellaceae cyanobacterium; assembly: GCA_036702875.1. Lineage (GTDB taxonomy): Bacteria > Cyanobacteriota > Cyanobacteriia > Cyanobacteriales > PCC-9333 > Crinalium. The sequence continues at coordinate 113,071 of DATNQB010000094.1, forward strand.
CTTGCTTGTCGCATGGGTTCTACTACCGTCTTAATGTCGGATGTTCAACCAGGTGAAACTGAGGGAGAAAGCGCCCGTCTGTACAAATGGCGGTTTAATCTTAAAACTGGTGAAGTACGGGAAGAAATGCTGGATGATGTGGCATCAGATTTTCCCCGTGTGAATGAAAATTTATTAGGACGTAAGACGCGCTACGGCTACGCAGCTAAGTTTACAGCTAGTGCAATTCCCTTATTTGATGGGGTAATTAAGTATGACTTTAGCAGTGGTAAGTCTGAAACTCACACTTTTGGACAGGGGCGTTATGGTGGTGAGGCTGTGTTTGCACCCCGTCCTGATGCTACGAATGAAGATGATGGTTGGCTGATTACTTTTGTTCATGATGAGGAGTCAAATACTTCGGAATTAGTGGTAATTAATGCCGAAGATATGAAGGGTGAACCAGTGGCGCGTGTGATTATTCCTCAGCGTGTTCCTTATGGTTTTCACGGAATTTGGATTAGTGAGGAACAGTTGGCTGCTTCTGTTTAATTATTTGGGAAACCCCACCCCCCTGCCCCCTCCCCGTTAACAGGGAGGGGGAAATGAGTTTTGAAATATAAGATAATGGGGGTGCGATCGCTTAATTTAGTAAAATTCTTACACAAACCAATTTTTAGAAAATTAACCGCAGATAAACGCAGATAAAATTCCTGATTTTTGCAATAACCATAAGTTTAATTATTTGAGCAACTAAAAAGTTATGACTCCTACAGATGTACGCTTATGGACAGTAGATGAGTATCATCGGATGATTGAAACTGAAATTTTGACGACTGATGATCAAGTTGAACTTATTGCAGGGCAAATTATCCAAATGAGTCCCCAACAACCACCCCACGCAGCAACTACCCAATGTGCATCTGACTATCTGAGGGAATTAATCCCAGATCAAGCTATTATCCGCGTGCAGTTACCTATTACTCTGCGTCCTAACTCAGAACCGGAACCAGATATTGCTGTAGTTCGTATTAACTCTAGACGATACCAAGATAATCATCCTACAGCCGATGATATTTTTCTACTAATAGAAGTAGCAGATAGTACACTCAATAGTGATCGCAAGTTAAAATCACGCGTTTATGCTCAAGCTAATATCTCTGATTACTGGGTATTAGATGTTAATAACAGACAGGTTTATGTCTTTCGCCAACCTCAAGATGGGAATTATAAGCAAGAAATTATATTAAAAGAGAATGACACAATTTCACTGTTGGCTTTTCCAGAAATTACAGTCCAAGTTGCTCAACTTTTCCCGTAATATTTTGGTGATTGGGGACTGGGTACTGGTGATTAGGAAATGTAGAGATATAACTAGCTGATTAATAAAAATAATGGCTGAAAGTCGGATTAAAATTGCTAAGGATAAAGCAGATTTAGTACAAGAATTAACTGTCGCACCTGGAACAACGGGACCATTTCAAACTTATGCGGATGCGATCGCATTTTCCGCAGTTTTAGGCGCGAAGCACAAAAAGCGTATACCACTAGGGGAAATATCTCGCAAGGAACCAGGACCAATTGCGATCGATATTTTTATTTCTAGGGGTTACGATTTGGTGATTAAGTTACTGGCGATCGCAGAAACTAAAGATATCAATATTCTCTCACCTAATGATGTTGAAGTTGAGAATAAACGCATCCATATATTTGAAGAATATGCTAACGGTGGGTTGGAAATCTTGCGGGAAGAATTAAAAGGTGCGGTAGATTATACAGAAAGGCTTTTATTAATGTTAAGTTTACAACGGAATAAGCAAGAACAGCCGCAAGGAGAGTTTGATTTAAGTAGGTTTTTAAGTTGAATTATATATTCTTAAAGTTACGTCACCTGATCTTTAAGAAAAATTAAGAAAATTATCTATATTTGAGGGTGCTAATTTGGGTTTAAGAGATTTAAATATTCAGGATGAGTATAGGAGCGATCGCACTAATATTATCCAAGACTTCTACATTCCCTGTTTAGAGAATGCCACCCTCTACAGACGAGCAGTAGGTTTTTTCTCTAGCACCTCAATGGCAGCCGCAGCTAGGGGTTTAACGGCTTTAATTCGTGCTGGCGGTAAAATGCAATTGATAGCTTCTCCTAATTTATCGCCAGAAGATGCTGAGGCGATCGCTAGAGGACTGAAACAAAAAGAAGAATTAATTACAAGTAATATTATCCAAGAGTTAGAACAAGAATTTGAGGAAATTGTTAAGGATAGGTTGGCTTGTTTAGCTTGGTTATTAAGCCAGGGGGTTTTAGAAATTAAGCTAGCAGTCGCTAAGAATATTCGCCAACAAGGTATTTATCACGAAAAGCTAGGGATATTTGCAGATACAGATAATAATATTGTTGCTTTTACGCGTTCGGCTAATGAGAGTTCAACAGCGTTGATTAATAATTTTGAATGTATTGATGTCTTTTGTTCCTGGCATATAGGAGTAAAAGAACGTGCCTTAAGAAAAGCCGAGAATTTTCAAAAACTATGGGATAACGAGACAGAGAATGTAGAAATACTGGGGTTTCCAGAAGCAGCGAAGCGATCGCTCTTAAAATTATGTCCAGATCGCAAACCTGAAGGGGAACCAGGACTTGCAAACCAAACCAAACCACCATCGGTTTCTGAACTTAAAGGAAGTTATAGCCTAAATTCGCAAAAAATTAGTGATTTATGGAGGCATCAAATTGAAGCAAAAAATGCTTTTCTAGAGCATCGCTGTGGCATTTTGGAAATGGCAACTGGTACAGGAAAGACTCGGACAGCTTTAAAAATTTTGCAGCATTTAGTTGATATTCAAGCGATTAACTCTGCTATTGTCACTGCTCATGGTACTGATTTATTAGATCAGTGGGCAAAGCAACTCGATGGCGTAGCTAGTAACTTAAATCCTAAATTTCGGGTTTTAAAACATTACGATATCCATCACGACCGAGAAGAATACGATTTAGACCCAGAATACAGTGTATTGATCCTATCTCGTAGTGCTTTGCGTAATGTATTGCGATCGCTGCGCCGTCCCACTCGCAAGCGTCTATTACTCATTCATGATGAAGTACATGGTTTAGGTAGTCCTACCAACGTAGAAGCATTAGAAGGGTTATCTGAAGATATTATCTATCGACTTGGATTAAGTGCTACTCCAGAAAGAGAATACGACCAGGAAGGTAATGATTTTATTGAAAAAAATGTTGGGCAAGTAATTTATCGTTTTAATCTTGAGGATGCTATTAGTCGCGGCATTCTTTGTGAATTTGATTACTATCCTATTGAATATGAACTCTCAGATCAAGATCGTTTAAAGATTAGAGGTGTGCATAGTTTAAGGGCAGCAAGAGCAACGCAAGGCAACCCTATGTCTAATGAGGAATTTTGGACAGCATTGGCACGAGTCTACAAAACATCAGCCGCTAAGTTGCCATATTTTAAAGAATTTTTACAACAACATCATAAAATACTAGAGCGATGTATTCTATTTGTAGAAGATCGTCAATATGGAGAAGAAGTATTAAATATTATCCATAAGTATAGACATGATTTTCATACTTATTATGCCGAGGATAATAGGCAAAATTTAATAGATTTTGCTAGTAAGAAAATTTCTTGTTTAATTACTTGCCATCGTATTTCTGAAGGGATAGATGTTCAGTCTTTACGCTCAGTTGTTTTATTCTCATCAGCACGAGCTAAATTAGAAACAATTCAGAGGATGGGGCGTTGCTTGCGACGAGATCCCGCAGACCCTAATAAACGGGCAGTGGTTGTTGACTTTGTACGAGTTCAAGAGGAGAACAATCAGGAGCTAAACACCGATCAAATTCGTAAGGAATGGCTAACTAGCTTATCTAAAATTAAACACGAGTAAAGTTGAAGATGACTCTACACAAAAAAGTATATAATGCTGTTCACCAATCTGTTGAAAATCATAATCAATCTCCAAAAGTTGCTTTCAAAATAATTAATTGGTTAGAAAAAATCTCCGAAGGTAATGCTAATTTTGACGATAAAAAAGATGTTAAAGAAATGCTCAAGAAGAATATGAGCTAGCTTTAAGTAAAGATCAAAATATAGGCAGTAGATTAAAAGACATAAAGATTCAGCTTGAGGAGGCTAATAAAAAAGTTGTTTGGGCTGTGCAAAAGACAATTGCTCAAATGCGAAATCCGCACAATTTATTACCAGAATTTGGTGTAGCACTAAAGGAACTAAAAACTAATTTGGATCGGTTAAAACTGCCAACATCAACATCGCGGGAGTTTTTTCAAGAGTTGGCAGAAGAAGATGAGTGTGTTTGTGGTCGGACTATGGATGATGCTACTCGTCAGGCAGTGCGCGATCGCGCCATGAGGTATTTAGCTGAAGACGAAGTTGGTGTTTTAAATAGTATTAAATTAGATATTTCTACTTATTGCAGTGAAGCTCCAGAAGCGTACTATCAAGAATTTCAAACACAATTAGAACAGTTAGGGAAATTCATTAAGGAGCGGGGTATTATTGAAACGGAAATGCGCTCCATAGAAGAAGATCGTTTATCACAAGGAGATTCAGACTTTGAAAGTAAAAAGAAAAGATTAGACGAGTTACGCGAACAATTAAATTCATGTAATGAACGCTTGCAAGAAATTGAGCGATCACCACACAGTCAACCTAGTGAGGATACAAACTGTCTTAAAGAACTAGACAAACTCATTAAGAAAGCCGAAGCAGATGTAGCTGAAGCAACAGATACTTTGCGGCTTCAATGCAAAACATCTATTGTTAAAAGTATTATGGTAGAAGCGCACCAGCTAGCTAGAGAAGAACTGCGGCAATTAGTTCTTGAAGAAACCAACCAAACTATTACTCAGTTACTATCTAGAGATCCGATTATATTAGAAGATATCCAAGACTCGTTGCAACTACGGGGACAAGAGGGAGCAAGCGTAGGTCAAACTCTTTCTGTCAGTTATGCTTTTTTAGTAACTCTCTTTAATAGGAGCGATCGCCAACTACCATTTATAGTTGATAGCCCTGCTGGATCTCTTGACTTAAATGTCCGTTCTCAAGTAGCCCGTTTAATCCCTTGTTTAGGTAATCAATTTATAGCATTTACTATTTCTAGCGAACGACCTGGTTTTGTTGATGTGTTACATCAAGCTGCTAATCAACAAGTGCAATATTTAACTATTTTTCGTAAAACTGAGAAAATGAATGCTATATGGGAAAATGTTTCTCCAAATCTACTTCAAGAAACAGTTGATGGAGTGATTGTACAGGGTAAAGAATTTTTTGATCGCTTCGATTTAGATCGGGAGATTTAAATAAAAATGGATTTTCAATTGCGTAAAGATGCGCGTAAGTGGTTTAAAGATATTGAGAATAAGGAATATTATCCGACTTTATTTGATTTTTACTATCTTTGTTTAATGGTAGGCTTTGCTTCTGGAAGAAGAAATAGTCAATTAGAAACTAGAGATGTAGATAGTTTAGTCGAATATTTTCCTGGGGATTTTCGTTCTCGTGGCAAACTTTTAGTAGGTCTTTTGATTCATACAGAGCTATCTTATAGAGGCATAAATTTAGATGAGCGAGAAGCGGTTTACGAACGAGTTGCCAAACTTGTAGATCCAAACTCACCATCATATATGACTGATGAAGGAGTGAAGATTATGAATCACTACGCTCATGGTGGGTTTGATGCTTTATTTGAGTATTTCGGAGGCGATCGCCCTAGATCTATCGAAACTTTTATCAGAAAATATGCTCGTTGTATTAGCGATCTCAAACAGGATAAGAGCAGTTAGAAATAGATAGTTCATTGTATAGATTGAGCTTTAATCCCCAAAAATGGCATAAACTGCCATAATAAGAGTGTGAGATTGGGTAAGCGACCAGCATGAAAAGTATGAATATTTCTTTACCTGACTCAATGCGGGCTTATATTGAGGAACAGGTAGCAGAAGGCAATTACAGCACAGCTAGTGAGTATTTCCGTGAGTTAGTACGCCAAGATCAAAAGCGTAAGGCTCAAGAACGTCTGGAAACCTTATTGCTAGAAGGTTTAGAGTCTGGTAATGCCACAGCTATGACTGATGAGGATTGGCAAGATATCCGTACCTCTGTGCGTGAAAGAATTACCAAGCGTACTAATTCAAGTCAAGAGTGATGCGTGAAGTTAGCAAACGACCGCAGGTTATTCGTGATTTGATTGAATTAGCGACATATATAGCTGAAGATAGCTTGGATGCAAGCGATCGCTTTTTAGCCGCAGCAGAAATAACTTTTAAACAATTGGCTAAAATGCCGCAGATGGGTAAACTCAGCCAATTATCTCATCGTCAACTAGCTGATGTCCGCCAACAAGCTATAAAGGGATTTAGGAAATATCTTGTTTTCTATCGTCCTATAGAATCAGGAGTTGAGATTCTACGGGTAATTTACGGTATGCGGGACATCGAAGCTATCTTAGATGAAAATTTAGAAGAAGACGAATTTAGTTAACTAAGAACCGACGGCAAACCAACCTTTCTCGGTTCTACAAACTTGCCATTAAATCCCATCGCCTGATTTTCAATTGTTCTCGCATCTGCTACCGCCCTTCTAATTTCTGCCCTTTCCATATCATCATCAACTCCACCTAATAAATAAACTATTAATCTTGCTGCTAAATCTTTTCCTGCAACTGATACCCGCTTTTTATTCGGGTCATATAACACCCCATACCAAATAGATTCGGGAAATTCCATACCACTAAATCCACCATCTGCATCGTATTTCTGTAATTTATCGAAAATATCTTTTACAGATAACTTCTTTTTAAATACTAAAATTCCTAACGCCTGCGCTAAAGCAACTTGTCCAACTGGACGGAAAAGAATATTGCCATCGCCGCCGCCTTTTTCAAAACTAAAACGGCGTAATTCTGGTGTTTCTTCCCCACGTTCTAATCTTTGAAAACTAAATAAATTGGTTAAATTATCAAAAAGTAATTTAAATTCCTTAATTCCCGTTTCTAATTCCTCATCTTCGGGACGCATGGGAATTAAACCTTTTTTCTCTAATTTCCAGTGGGGGAATTTGTGCTGCAAGTAGCGTTCCGACATTTCTTTTAACGCTTGCAGTGTAGTTAAAACTGTTGATTTAGCTGCTACAGTGGCACTATCCCAATTAACACGCGGATTTCTACCTGATATATCTTTTAGTAAAGGATGGGTAACGGCAACTTTTCGGGCAACAATCGAAAAGCCATCATCTTCATCTAATTGCGCTAATTGACCTTTACTTAAAGGTACTGCCATTAAGTTAACGTGGACGAAAATAGACCGCACTCGTCGTCTTGCTTCTTCGTAATTTTCCCCAGGAACGACGGCAGAAATAAATTCAATTCCAATTTTTTCTTTAGCTAAGTTTTGGAGATAACTAGCTTCTATTTGATATTCTTGTCTGAGGTCATCAATGGTAATTACTGCCCCTGAAGGTTTTTTATCTTTTTTATAACGGGGAAGTTTCCCTGTTTGAATTAACTCCATTAAACCTTGTACGCCCATTAATCGGTGTTGTCCGTCTAAGGCAAAAATCGTCACATCTGTGGAAACGTCTAATAAACCGACATTGCCATCTTTATCTAATGGGGTAAATTCAGTAGCAGGTTGTAAGGCGCGTTGGTTAGCATCCCACTGGTTAGCTTTGGGGTTGTCTACCCAAGGTTGGTTAATTACAACCAGTACGGGTGGGAATTTATGATTTTTTCTGGCTGCTAAATATTGCGCTAAGGATGCTTGGCGCGACCAATCTAAGGGACGTTGTTGAATTTCTTCGATACTTTCGGCATCAATTTCCACATTTTTTGTGTCGGGATTAAATTTCTGCCGTAATAAGGGGAGTTGGGAGGCATAACGCACGCGACGGGCAAACCATTCTAAGGTTGCGGAACCAATATATGCCTCGCTTCCGCCCATTTCGATTTTTTGAACTAATATTTGGTCGTTTCTGGCTAAATATCTATCTAATAGTAGGGCTAACGCCTGTTTTTCTTGGTTTTCTCGTTCTAATATTTGGCTGGCGATGTCTGATGCGGGGTTGTTCATGGGTGGTTGTTGCTGATAGTTATGGTGATTTTATCAAAAAAATAAATTATTTTTTTGAAAGTATGTTAGTTTTTAAAAACTTATTGTGTATACTGGATGTATGGGTTTAGTTTAATTTGCTTATCATATAAAATTAGATTTGTCAACAAAGATGTATTTAACCGCAGATAAACGCAGATAAACGCAGATGAAATACTAAATTTATCGACTTACGCTGTAGGTCTGTTTCATTGTTTGGACATTTGGGAGTTGATGAGGAATATTAGTCGGGCAAAGAATTTATGCTTAGTACGTCTTTTGAGTATGTTTTACCTGTGATTCGGGGTATCCAGGCGGGACGAGAATATTATGTTTCTATGTGTCCGGTGCGACTGTTGCCGAAATTGTTGCCGTTGGATGATAGGGAAGTTCCAGCAGAATTGAGGACGCATCGCTTAGTTAACCGCAACCGCATTCCAGAAATTACTGCATATATTTTAAATAATCCCAAAAATTATACTTTTTCAGCTATTACAGCATCTATTGATGCCGATATTAAATTTGAACCGATTGGCACTGAGGCGGAGGGGCGGAAAATTGGGCGTTTGCGTGTGCCGATGGATGCTAAGTTTACTATTAATGATGGCAATCATCGACGCGCCGCGTTTGAATTGGCGTTGAAAGAAAATCCCGATTTAGGGTTTGAAACGATCGCACTTATCTTATTTTTAGATATTGGTCTTGAGCATTCACAACAAATTTTTACTGACCTTAACCGCTATGCAGTTGATCCTGATACATCGCTGAATATCCTTTACGATCATCGAAATCAAACTGCAAATTTGACGAGGGCAGTGATTAAAAAAGTCCCTGTTTTTAGAAACCTTACGGATACTGAACGTAGTACGCTGTCAAGTCGATCTGGTAAGCTATTCACTCTCAGCAGTATTTATAATGCTACTTCTGCCTTGTTAGTTAATAGTCAGGAGATTGAATTACAGCAGCAAGTTGAGTTAGCTGTCAGTTATTGGAATGCGGTTAGCAGTTATATTCCAGACTGGGAGTTAGTGTTGCAAAAACAAGTGAGTGCAAGTGAGATTCGGCAAGATTATCTGCATTGTCATAGTGTGGCGCTGGCAGCTTTGGGGGAAGTTGGGGGGAAATTGCGATCGCATTACCCTGAGAATTGGGAGTTACGGTTAGCAGGTTTGCGACAAATTGATTGGTCGAGGTCTAATCCTGATTGGCAGGGGCATATTTTGTCTAGTGGTGGAATTTCTAAGTCTCGCAGTAGTGTGAGTTGGATGTGTGGCTATATTAAGAAATTTGTGGATTTGCCACTATCAGTAAAATAGGAAAACTTATAGGCTTTTCAGTTATTAGGAAGTAAAAAATGAGTTTAGGGCAACAGCAAGAAAATAAAGATTTAGCCTACTACAGCTATTGTTTTTCTAAATTGAATGTTTACAAAAATAATAAAAAAGGTGGTGTAGCTCTTAATCAACCTATTCTGCTACTATGTGTAATTGATTTAATTAGTCAAGGTTTTATACAAGACAAATATATTTATCACTCTGAAAAATTAATTACTCATTTCAATACTTACTGGAACCTGCTTGTTAATCAACCTTTAAAACAACACTCATTTCCTCTTCCCTTTTGGCATCTCAAAAACGCAGAAGGTAAATTTTGGCATCTCCACTACACTTCTGAAGATAGGGATCGTCCTCAAACAATAGATAAGTTGAGAGAGGTAGTTGATTATGCGTATATAGATGAGGAGTTATTTGTTTTATTGCAAGATAAAGATGCAAGGCAAGAATTAATTGACGTACTAATATCTATTTGGTTTTCCGCTAAAGATCAACAAATAGATGAAGTTTTAAAAATTAACCAAGATTTTTCAACTACCGAAGATGATGATTTACAAATCACTTCAAATTCATCTAGTTTAGATAATAAACCAAGATTTTATCTAAAAAAAGCAGTTGTTAGAGATGCGTTTTTCCGTAAAGCTATAGTTCATATCTATGATTATAGATGTGCTTTTTGTAGAATAAGAGTAACTAGATCACTTAGTCAAAGCATTGTAGACGGCGCACATATAAAGAAATTTTCCGAATTTTATGACAGTCGAGAAGATAATGGAATTTCACTCTGTAAAAATCACCATTGGGCATTCGATCAAGGGTGGTTTACTATAAATAATGATTATAAAATAATTGTTGCTAACGATTTGGAAGAAGAATCACCTCATAGTAAACCAATAAAAGCTTTTCACGGCGAAACTATATTACTACCCAATGCAGAAAAATATTTTCCCAGGATAGAAGCTATTGAGTGGCATCGTGAGATTGTATTCGGACGTAATAAAAAATGGAACATTTAGTAATGACAGAAATCCAACAACAAATCTCCCTATTTCCATCACGTAGTATTAACGAGTTAGTAGAAGATATAGAACTGCTAACTAAAGAAATTCAAGAGTTATATTGCCAGGACGAAATACCATTTGTAATTGGTTGGAGTGGTGGCAAAGATAGCACTTGCGTACTACAGCTAATTTGGAATGCGATCGCAGCCCTTCCAGTTGAAAAACGACATAAAACAATTCATGTTATTACAAATGATACTTTAGTAGAAAATCCCATTGTTTCCGCTTGGGTACGCAATTCTTTAGATCGAATGAAAGCTTCTGCCCAACAACAGAAAATGCCAATCGAAACCCATCTAACTCATCCAGCAGTTGAGGATACTTTTTGGGTCTGTTTAATAGGTAAAGGCTACCCCGCACCCAGAAATCGCTTTAGATGGTGTACAGAACGTTTAAAAATTAAACCTACTGACTCTTTCATACGTGCAGTAATTAGAGATAGTGGTGAAGTCATACTTGTTTTGGGTACTCGCAAAGCTGAGAGTACTAAACGGGCAGCAAATATGGCTAAACATAGCGAAGGACGAGTACGCGATCGCATTAATATTAATCCTAGTCGCCCTAACTCTGTAATTTATCTACCTATTGAAGATTGGAGAACTGATGAAGTTTGGCTGTATTTGATGCAATGGCAAAATCCTTGGGGAAATAACAATAAAGATTTATTCGTCATGTATCGAGGCGCAACAGCAGATAACGAATGTCCATTAGTTATTGATACCTCTACTCCTAGCTGTGGTGATTCCCGTTTTGGATGCTGGGTTTGTACTCTGGTTAATAAAGATAAATCAATGGAGGCAATGATTCAAAATGATGAAGAGAAAGAATGGATGCAGCCTCTATTAGATATCCGCAATGAATTAGATATTGAAAATGATAGAGATAGAAGAGACTTCCGCCGTATCTATGGAAAAGTTGAACTTTTTGTACGTGATGTTGATGGCGAAAGTTCAGTTTCAACGATTCCTGGTCCTTATTTGAAAAAATGGCGGGAACATTGGCTGAGAAAAGTCTTAGAAGCGCAAACCGAAGCCCGTCAGACTGCACCCGTAGAGATGCGTGATGTTACCCTAATTACTCTTGAAGAACTAAGTGAAATTAGACGCATTTGGTTAGAAGAAAAACACGAATTTGATGATAGCTTACCTCGTATTTACAAAGAAGCTACAGGCGAAGAATTCCAAGACACCCGCTTAGGTGCAGAGAGAAAACTAATAGGTACTGATGAGTGGGAAGTGCTAACAGAAATTTGTGATGACGATGTAATGCACTTAGAACTAATGGCAAGATTGTTAGATACAGAACGCCAGCATATCAAAACTCGGCGCGGTATCTACGATAACTTAGTAAGATGTTTTGAAACCAGTTCTAGAAATAGAGAAGAAGCAATTCAAAACGCCCATGATAAACGTGATTTAAAAGGTGCTGTTGCTCAAGGTGATGTTGATAAAGTGAAGCAACTAACTTGGGGAAGCATTAAGTTTGGTGAGCCAAATATTGATGAAATAGATGATTAGCAACAAATAAAACGAATAAACTCTTTATTACTTCAAACTCCTTCCTCCCCCCAATAACCCATCCGTTATTCCATCCCCCTAAAAATCCCTCCTCCCCCCGATAACCCATCCGTTGCCAGCCATGATTTTTATCCAACTTGTCCTGCAAAATTTTGGTCCCTACCTGGGTCGCCAAGAAATCAACCTGCGTCCCGAAACAAACAACGAAACACGCCCAATAATTCTCTTTGGCGGGATGAATGGCGGTGGTAAAACAACCTTGATGGATGCTATTCGCCTTGCACTTTATGGACAACGCGCCCAATGTTCCACACGGGGTAATTTAAGTTATCCAGACTTCCTTACTCAATGCGTCAACCGCAACACACCCCCCACAGAAAAGGCGCGAATAGAATTAGCTTTTGAAATTATTGAAGATGGCAAACCAAAAATATTAAGAATAGTTAGATATTGGACACCCGACCCTAAAGATGGCAAGGATGTATTAGGTATTTTAGAAAATGACGAATGGAAAGATCAAGCATTAACCAATACCTGGGATCAGTACATTGAAAACTTACTGCCTATAGGAATTTCTAGCTTATTTCTGTTTGACGGCGAACAAGTAAAAGAACTCGCCGAAATGGAAACTCCTCCCCCCGTTGTTGTCGAAGCAATTCAATCATTATTAGGCTTAGAATTATCGGAACGCTTATCAGCAGATTTAGATATTCTCGCTAGTCGCAAACGTAAAGAGTTAGCAACTACTAAGGAGTTAACCACCTTAGAAGAAATTGAACAAAAGCTTAAGCAGCACAATGAAGAGTTAGATGCTGCCAAACAAGAATTAAGTTCGTTAAATAATGAATTATATCAGGCTGATAGAAAACAGCGAGAAGCACAAGATAAGTTTTTATCTGAAGGCGGTAAAATTGCAAGCGATCGCAACCGCTTAGAAAAACAACAAAATTATTTTATTGAACAAAGAGAAAATGTCCGAGAAGTGATGCGAGAATTAGCTGCTGGTGCTTTACCTTTAGCTTTAATTTCCCCTATTCTTACCCAAGCTCAATTTCAAGCTGAAAAAGAAAGTCGCCAACAACAAGCCAAAATCGCGCAGGATATTTTAAAAGAGCGAGACAATAAATTATTAGATTATATCACAAAATTATCTTTAGATAATACAGAATTTGACAAAATCAAAAACTTTATTGCTTTAGAAAATCAACAGCTTGAGCAAGAGATAGCGGTAGATACTCAACCTTGGTTATTAGCAGATAAAGAAGAAATTAATCAATTAAATAACATCTTATATGCAATTAACACGGCTGAATTTAGAGCGAGTGAAAAACAAGCAGAACTAAAAAAACTGGAAATTGAGATAGATGCTTTAGAAAGACAGATAAATTCTGCTGCATCTCCCGAAGCTTATCAACAGTTAAAGGATGCGGTAATTACAACCCAAAACGAAGCTGCAAAAGTGAAGGCTGCACACGAAACAGTTAAGCGTCGCTGTGAGGAATTAAAAAGAGCGATCGCACAAATTAAAAAAGAGTTAGAAAGCTATGCAGATGAAAGCCTAAAATCGGCAAACAACCAACATATAATTAATTCTATAGCCAAAGTAAAAGACACACTCAAGCTATTTAAAGAAAAATTAACTCTCAAAAAACTGAATAAATTAGAAATGGAAGTAACCGAATGCTTCCGCTACTTATTGCACAAATCAGACTTAGTACATCGCGTTGCTATTGATACGAAAACATTTGCACTTTCTATCTACGATCCCAAAGGTCAACCAGTACCAAAACATCGCTTATCTGCGGGGGAAAAACAACTTTTAGCTATTGCCTTTTTATGGGGTTTAGCAAGGGTATCCGGGCGACATTTACCAGTTGCAATAGATACACCATTAGGACGTTTAGATTCATCGCATAGACAGAATTTAGTGGAGCGATATTTTCCTACTGCGAGTCATCAAGTAATTTTATTGTCTACAGATACGGAAATAGGAAAAGTGGAAGTGGAACAGTTAAGAGAAAATAGTGCGATCGCGCGGGAGTATTTGTTGAAGTATAATTCTTCGGAGCGTCAGACGGTGGTAGAATTAGGTTACTTTTGGTGAAGCAATAAATTGTTTTTTATCGCAGATGTCAGCAGATGGACGCAGATTACGCAGATGAATTGAATGAGATTACTAGGATGGTTATTGGTTGTGCGTTTAAGGTGTCGAATAATTTGGGATGTGGTTTTTTAGAGAAAGTTTATGAGAATTGCTTTAGCACATGAATTGCGTAAAGCTGGATTAGGTGTAAAACAACAATACCAAATTAAGGTTTACTACGATGGGATTGTAGTAGGTAACTATGAAGCTGATTTATTAGTTGAAAATTCCGTCATTCTAGAACTAAAAGCTGTCAAAAATCTTACAGATAGAGACGAAGCACAATGCGTCAGCTACCTCAAAGCTAGCAAACTCAAAATTGGCTTACTCATCAACTTCGGCAACCCCAAAGCAGAAATCAAGCGTATCGTCAACAAATTCTAAATTCCCACCGAAAATCATCATCTAACATCTGCGCCATCTGCGTCCATCTGCTGACATCTGCGATAAAAAAAACCTATGGAACCCCCTATCAACACCATCAAACTCTCCCAAACAGCCAAAGACCAACTAACCAAACTAAAACGCTTCACCAAAATCGACCAATGGAACATCCTTTGTCGCTGGGCATTTTGCCGTTCCCTCGCCGAACCCACCATCCCCTCCCCCGTCCCCATCATTACCGATAGCAACGTCGAAATGACCTGGCGCGTATTTGGCGGAGAATTAGCCGACATCTTAATCATCGCCCTTAAACAACGCTGTCACAACGACGGCTTAGGTACAGATAAAGAAACCCTCGCTACTCAATTCCGCCTCCACCTGCATCGCGGTATTGGCTATCTCGCTGGAGATCAAACTATTAAGAAAATTGAAGACTTAATCGACGTAGCTATCCATCCTCAACGTTGAACAATTAAAAAAAGATTATTTTATTCAGACTTCAGCATTTTTAACCTTAAATTATTACTATTGGTTAAAATGCTACCTAATTATGGTTGCTTCACTGCCAGAACCGCCAGAAATCGAACGGCATCGAGCAGCAATTGTTCGTACAGACATCTCGCGTCCCGTGCGGATGGCAATAGAAGCCGAAATCTTAACAGCAGATAAAACATTTTTTGACTACGGTTGCGGTCATGGTGGAGATATCGATCGCACCACAGAGAGAGGTTATACTAGCGCAGGTTGGGATCCTTACTATCGTCCTGACTCCCCTTTAATTCCATCAGATATAGTTAATCTCGGCTTTGTACTCAACGTTATTGAAGATTCAGAAGAACGTCGTGATAGTTTGTGCAAAGCTTGGGAATTAACACAGCAAGTATTAATAGTTGCTACCCAAGTTTTAGTACACGATCGCAACATCAAACAAACACCTTACAACGATGGCATTATTACCTGTCGCAATACCTTCCAAAAATATTACGACCAGGAAGAACTTAAACAATATATAGATGATGCCCTGGGCGTTGATGCCGTACCAGTCACCCTGGGGGTATATTTTGTTTTCCGTGATGAAAAAGCTAAAGAAAGTTTCCGCGCCTCGCGTTTCCGTTCCCGTCTTTATACGCCCAGAGTGCGTAGACCTGTTAAGAGGTTTGAAGAGTGTGAAGAACAACTGCAACCATTGATGGAATTTGTCAGCGATCGCGGACGCTTACCCGTCAAACATGAATTACCCGCAGAACCAGAATTAGTTGCAGAATTTGGTAGTATCAAGAGCGCATTTAAAGTAATTTTGCAAGCGACAAACGAAGAAGATTGGGATGTGATCGCATATCGTCGTTCTCTCGATATCCAAGTTTATCTTGCCCTGACTCAATTCAGTAAGCGCCCCAAATTAAAACAACTAGCACCCGAACTCCAACACGACATTAAAGCCTTTTTCGGCAACTATGATGAAGCCTGCGAAGTCGCCGATAAAATGCTCTTTAGTTTGGGTAAACCAGAAGTTATCAAAACAGCTTGCCAAAAAAGTAAGATTGGTAAACACTTACCCACAGCCTTATATGTTCATGTTTCCGCATTAGCAGAACTCGATCCACTTTTACGCACTTATGAAGGTTGCGCCAGTCGTACTATCGGGCGGATGGATGGTGCAACCTTAATTAAATTCCATACCAATAAACCGAAAATTTCTTATCTATTTTATCCCGATTTTGATACTGATCCGCATCCAGCATTACACACCAGTATGCAAATTGACTTGCAGGATTTAAAGGTGAGATATCGAGATTATAGTAAATCTGAAAATCCGCCAATATTGCATCGTAAAGAGACCTTTGTTACACCTAATTATCCTCTGTACGAACAATTTGCCCAACTCACAATTGAGGAAGAAGCAGCAGGACTATTAGAAAATACCAGTGACATCGGTACTCGCGACGGTTGGCAAAATAGATTAACCCAACACCAAGTAGAAATTAGAGAACATCAAGTTTATAACAAACAAAGAACAGTGAGCAACGATCAGTAAACCTTTTGTATAAGTTTATCAATCTTGTAATTCATCTGGGTTTATCTGCGTTTATCTGCGGTTAATTTGCGTTCTAAAACCAAATCATTATTTGTGCAAGAAGTCTAGTCATCAGCAACCAACAACCAAGCCTATAAAACTTCAACAATTCCTGTCGCCCCATCAATCCTAACTCGCTGACCATCTTGTAAAAACTGAGTAGCATTGTGAACATCCATCACCGCAGGAATACCATACTCCCGCGCCATGATCGCACCATGAGAAAGTCTTCCCCCCACCTCTGCAATTAACCCACCAGCACGAGCTAATATTGGAGCCCAACCAGAATCAGTATAAGGTACTACTATAATTGTTTCTCGGTCAATCTCTGCAATTGCTTGGAAATTTTGCAGCACCTTAATTTTACCTTCTACCTGCCCAGGACTAGCACCAATACCTTGCAGTTTATTTCTAGCTTGCTGATTGCTGGTATTAAAATTAGCAACTGATGGCGTATTACCATAAATTAAAGCAGGTATATTAGTTATTTGACCATCTTGTTCTAATTGCGATCGCCTGCGTCTTATCAACTCAGATATCCCATCTGCTAATTCTAAATCTGCACCCGCAATCAACAGACTAATTTCAGCTAACTTTAAGTAAAAGATATCTCCTTCCTCAGACAACAAAGCTGACTCTAACCATAACTTCTCTAACTGCACAAAACACCAGCGCAACTCAGCTAATAAATGACTATAAATCTCAGTAACTTTTCCCTTGAGAGTAAACCGCTTCTGTACTAACTGAACTTTCCAATCTTGGTTTTTCCTGCCTTTCTGCGGTTCATTTTCTGCTATCTTACCCGTAGCAAGAAACTGTGCAAATAATTCTCGCACAGGTCGAGGGTCTTCTTTCCAAGTAGGCACAGCAATATCAGTACCTACCTCACTCAGATATCCATACTGATTTAACCATTGATCAAATCGTTCTAATATACACTCACCATCAGGTATTTCCGCAAGTGTGGCGAATAAAATTGAACCTTCGGAAGTACGTTCACGAGTAGGTAATAAATGACGCGCATCATTAGCTAATTCTAAAAGCGATCGCATTGATGCAACTTCTGGCGTTTGGCTATTATCCAACTCCTCATCTTTAACCTTCCAGACCGCTTGCCGTAACGCTGCACTCAAGGGAGCCATAATACTATAATAAGTACCCCGCTTCAGTACCTCCAAAATCATCTCTATTCTTTCTAATAGCGCAACGGGAGATAACTCAGATGCGGGTTGATTGCTTAACTTACTTAAAGTTGGAGCAAAATAACGTTCGTAATCTCGTTGAAAATCTGCCTCTAACTTTAGTTCCCGACGCAGTAAACGAATTAATCCTGGTGTGCTTTTTAAAGTAGCACTTAAAGGTGGTTTACTAAACTTTGCACCTCTAGTCAGAAACTCTAAACTTTCCGGTGGCAAACCCATTCTTAAAAATATCTGCCCTAAGAGAGAAGCATTAAAATAAGCGCGGGAATAATGCAACGTCGCAGTTTGATTAAAATCTAATTTCTCAGCACGATTATTTAAAACTAAGGTAAAAATCTCTCCCCAAACCCCACAAGTAAGCGGACGATTAATTGACCAAGTAAGCGGACGAATTAACCCAGGAATTACTTCTGCGGCAATTTTACGAGTCCAAATTGGCTGCAAAGTCGTAATTGGGCGTGATTGCAACAACCATAAAGTTTGACCGTCATAACTCCATTCAATATCTTGCGGTGTACCGAGATAACGTGCTTCTAATTGACGCGCTAGATAAGCAACTTGTTGAATTAATCGAGGTGGTACATCTCCATCACCTTCAACTGGTAGTTCTAAATTATCTGGTATTACCCAAGACGGATCAGGAGAATTACTATTAGTTTCTAAATCTGCTGGTATCACCATTACGCGATAATGTTCTGGTGTGACTTGTCCAGAAACAATGCGATTAGCTTCTCCTGGTAATGCTTCAATTACTACCGCATCGCCATGTTGTAAAATCGGGTCACGACTAAAAGCAACTCCAGAAAATACCCCTGGAACTTGTTGTTGAATTAGTAATGACATTGAAGCATCTGGGATACCTCTGTCGCGCCGATATTGCACAGCCGCAGGTTCATCATAAGAAGTAATGCAGCTAGTAATAGCAACTTGCAATGCTTCTATAGTAGTAACATTCAAAATAGTTTCATATTGTCCCGCAGCAGAAGCATATTCAGAATCTTCTCCCACAGCAGAAGAACGCACAACCAAAGGTTGTTCGATAGATGGTTGCAAGTACTCAATTAGAGGTTGTGGATCATCTCCCGCAGGAAGTACCCATCCAGTCGGTACAGGATAACCCCAGCGTTTCAACTGAGATAAAGTAGCAGCTTTTTGCCCAAATTTATTAGGGTCAAGCTGTCGATCTAAAGAAACTATAGCGCGATCGCCTCTAAAAAAACGAAACACAGTTTGTGACTCTGACTTTGCTTCTTGAGGACGGAGATCTAAATCGTCGGGGATTTTCTTATATATCCACCCGATTAAACCAGCAAGGATGGCTGCAAAGGCAATTCTAGCACCATCATGGGGGTGCAATAATGCCAAGATTGAGGGAATTAAGATTAAAGCACCATAGCGCCCAGAAGTTTTGTCTCGTAAAATAGTAAAACTTATTCCGCCAATTATAAATATAAGTAACGACGCTTTCCAATCATGGACAAACATACCCCAAGTAACATTAGTTGTCCCTGCGCCCTTACCCATCCAGTAGCGCCCTATAACTAAGGCGATGAGTGCAATTAATTCCCAACTTGAGTCAGATGGGAAAAAATAACGCGCAATTAATACAGCAGCAATTCCCTTGAATGCCTCAGAAAGAACCGACAGAATACCAGCAAGCTTTCCCCCGTGATAAAAAGCAGCCGAAACTGAGACATTACCAGTACCAATTTTGGCTAAATTACGACCTGTAAGCGCATAAGTAACCCAGCGTATCAAGGGTAAACCGCCCAAGAGTGGGCAGACTATCCAAATTACCAGACATCCCCAAACCTGCATTAGCGTCATGGGACGACTCAACTTAGTGATTTTTTTATCCTAAACTGCCAGGTTACAGTTCGGATAACTTTAGCCATTATCCGAAAGTTAAGAAATCAAGTTTTACACTCCTAAAACTTGATCTACCTCTTGCATAAGTGCATAAAATCTAGCTAGACATCTGCGCCATCTGCGTTTATCTGCTTACATCTGCGATAAAAAAACCAGAGTATTGATTTTAGCTTATTGGTTTAATCAGTTCTCAGCATTCAAATATACCTCCCAACTCAGATGTTATATCTGATTACTTGGCATTAAAGTCAATTCGCGCATACAAATATAACTAAGGAGAAAATAAATCAGTGATTGTTAACCAACACGATCAAGGTTGGGAAGTAATTTACCACCGCGCCCATGCTTTACTAGCTGCTCAAATTGCCGGACATTGGCATAAACAAGACCGTCCAGAAAGAATAATAGAAACCGTAGCAGCAATTTCCCACCATGATGATTTAGAAAAGGAATGGGAAGGCGATCACTTAACAAAAGCTGGCGCACCAATGGACTTTACAATTGGTGGTGAAACTTCAGTGCCAAAGTTAAGAGGACTGACAACAAATTCACGCTATCGAGGGCGATGGGTAGCGATGTTAATTTCTATGCACATGAGTTTCTTAAATGAAGGCAAACGTGGGGAATCAAAGGAATTAGATGAATTTTTAGATGAACAATTAGAAAATCAAAAGAAATGGCGACGTGAATTAGGTCTGAGTAAGGAAGAAACTGAGAAAGCTTATGCGTTTTTTCAGTGGTGCGATCGCTTTTCCTTAATTTTATGTAGTCAGGAATTACCTGCTGGAGAACGACAGTTAGAAATTAGTAAAGGCCCAGACGGTAAACGCTATGATGTTATGGAAAATGCCGATGGTCATGTAGTTGTTACACCTTGGCCGTTTGCAGAAGATAAGTTTAATGTTAAAATTGAAGCTTCTTATCTATCTCAAGTCAAATTTGAGAGTAACGAAGAACTCACAGAAGCTTTGCAAAATGCCCCAATTAAAGAGTTGGAATGGACATTAATCAAGGCTTAAAATCAGTAACTTAATTGCCTAATTTGATGTTGATGGGCATAACAAATAAACATCGACACAAAATAAAAGGTGCGTAACCTAGAATTCATGTAGAGACGTTGTATATAACGTCTCTACATCCCCATAAGCGGAGATGTCTAATACACTCGGTTGATTAATTAAGGCTCTGCATCTTAAGTAAGTGAGCATAAATCAACGCATAGTGTTTTTCCCAGTCACTATTCACCAGTTCCCAGTAAAGAGCGATCGCTCTTTAACATCTAATTTTACTCACATAATTATCTTGATTATAAATCAACTTGACATAAAAATACCAACTTTGATATATTGATTTATTTATGTCATAATGTAAAAGAAGTTAAAAAATGGGTCAGTAGGATGTATCAGCACATTCTCCCTATCTGACTCCAACAAAATGAGCTAATTTTTGGCTCAGAAGGATAAATATTTATGAAAATTCAAGCATTAGACATTCAAATTGGACACCGTATTATTGCCTACTGTAATAGCAGAATGCAGACCTGCACAGTAAGAGAAATATTATACCCTGATCAAAAGAACGTTACATTAAAAGTATTCACATCTGGGCATTATCGGCACTCTGCCTCATCTGTGGTGCAATTCAACCGAGACGCTTTTGTGGATGTGGTAGGCTAATTGTGACTAATTAACTAATATTTCAACTATTAATACTAACTTGCAGTGATTTAATTTGTAGCAATAAGTTAGGAAAATTACTTGGCAATTAAAGTTGCTTTCAAATTATCATAGACAGCATGATTAATTGCCTTATTTTTAAACCTCGCTGCTATAAATCAGAGTGAAATTATAATACAGGAGATCTGCTACTCACTCCTACTTGCCAATTATTACAAATTTTTGCTATTTTGCTTAGTAGATAATTGAGCAGCCAAGTTTTAGTACCCGCTACTTACTGAATATTACGGTTGCATCTCAACCAGTATTATAACTGTCACACTCAGCGAGCGATTGCTCTTGAGCAGAGTTTATCTTAATCAGTAATAACCTATCAGCAAAATCACAGAACTTACTTATTGTGATAAATTTAGCAGTCTAATAACTATGAAAAAATCATTTTCCTGCTTCATAATTGGTGGTTTAGAATTAATACTGCTGGTAGGTAGCTGTGCAGCTACTCCTACAACTGAGCAACTTTTAGCACAACACAGGCAAGTAACGCCTAGTGTCCAAAATTCAACCAAACCATCTGCACAAACTGAGCCTAAACTTAGAGGTATTCCTCTAGCGTGTTACGTGCTTGTTGGCCCTTTGGAGTTTTTACCGTCTTCAGTTTCTAGTTCACTGAGTATGCTGGCAAATGAGCAATCGGCAGAGTTGGCTGAAATAGCACTAGCTTACGCTCAAGCTAAGCAATTTCCGAGTGCGATCGCAATTACTAAAAAGATGGAAGATGAATTGACTAAAGAGCAAACTTTAGTAGATATAGCAGGAATGTATGCTGCTGCTGGTCAATACACTCAAGCTAAACAGTTAATAAACAGCATTCAGGAGTACGATACATATAAATCCCAACTGTTGGCTAGAATTGCCCGCGAGTATGCCAAAGCAGGTAAACCAAAGCAAGCTTCACAGACATTTATGCAAGCTTTACGAGTTGCTAGAACTCTTGATGCAGAGTTAATGAGAGACAGTGCAATAGCCGAAATTGCTATTGAGTATGCCGCCGCAGGTCAATATAAACAAGCACTGCAACTAACTAAAACTATTAAGGACGAATCTGAAAAACCCCAGGCGTTAGCAGGTATAGTTGCTCAATATGCTCTTGCTAATCAATTTGACCAAGCCCTACATTTAGCTAAAACTATTCAGGATAACTATTATAAAACTCAAGCTTTAGAATCAATTGCTGAGTCTGCTACAGTTAGCCAACTCGCTCAACTTGCACAGGTAACTCAGACTATTAAAGATGATACATACAAAGTTGTATCTTTAGCTAAAATTGCAAGCCGATATGTAGCTGTTGGTAACTTTGACCAAGCTGCAAAATTAACTCAAATGGTAAGCGCGATTAATCCCGATGGTGATTTGTTACCAACTATTATTGCTGAGTATGCAACTGCTGGTAAATTTGATCAAGCTTTACAACTTGCTAACAGTATGAAAAATGAATATTGGCAAGGTGAGGCGATGGTTAAGATTGCAGGTAAATATGCTGCCACTGGTAAATTTGACGAAGCTGTAAATTTTGCTGATGCAATTAATTCTGTAGAAAATAAGACTAAGGCATTAAATGCGATCGCTTCTGAATATGCTAAAACTGGGCAGTACGATCGCGCATTAGCACTCGTAGGAACTATCCCACCTGCTGCTAACACTGCATACGAAGCGATGCAAGCACAGTTTATTCCTTTGCTCAAGTGCGCTCAAACCCAATATAGCCAGCCGTCAGCTATTAGCAATTAGCTTTTTGATTGCGCCAATATTTCCTAAGAGTTTCAGAAATATTCTATTCAATGTCCGCGCCCTATCTAGCTACAGCTATAAATTAGGGCTGAAGGCTGTTAGCCCCGTTTTCTTTTAATTTTACGTTGCATTACTTTTTTGAGGAACATCTGTTCTCCTTGGGATAAATTTACTTGCCGTAATTTCAAAATTAAGGAACCAGAATTAGTTTGTGCAACATGAGGTACAGCCAAAGCTTTAAACTCACAAATATCTAAATTGGTTGCGTAGCCGCGTACCGACTGGATTTCTTTAAGATCGCGGTTGACAATAGATGTCAGTGCTTTTAGTTCTAATATTGCTGTCTCTAACTCAGTTGCAAGTTTGTTTATATGTTCTGCCTGTACAGACAAACGCTTCAAGCCATCCCCAACTTTTTGCTGAAGTTTTCCCTGAGAACTCTCGGCAGGTTTTACTGACAGCAGCTTGGGTTGTATACCCACCTGTTGTATCTGTGCTTTTTGACCGTGATTGCTCTGCCCTTGCTGCGCTAAAGCTTTTATACCTAATTGTAGTTTTCTCATGGCTGATTGCTAGCTTGCTACTCTCAAATTCTACTAGCTAAATAGTACAAAAATACTATTTAGTTATCTGCGATTGATTCCAGTATTATCGGAATAGCCATGTGGTTGATTTAAGAGATAACCACTTTCAAAATTTGTCTGCTAATTCATTGATCAGGAAATAAATATCCCTTATTAGTAATAAGCTCTTGCTAGTCCAGCTAGAAAATTGCACATTCAAGAGGCATTTTATGGAATTGACAGCACAAAACTGTATCCCCTGCACTGGCACAGAACCACATCTTACAGCAGAAGAAATTGCTCAACTCCAGCCTGAGATTCCAGATTGGCAAATTATGGAGGTTGAGGGAGAGTTGCGTCTAGAACGGATCTATAAATTTCCCGATTTCCAGACAGCTTTAGATTTTACGAATAAAGTGGGTGAAGCAGCCGAAAACCAAGGACATCACCCCGCGTTACTAACTGAGTGGGGCAAAGTTACAGTAACTTGGTGGACTCACGCAATTTCTGGGCTGCATGAGAATGATTTTATTATGGCAGCAAAGACAAATCAGATTGCGGCTCAGTTATCTCGGAAGTAAGCTAATCATTATGGTGATATCAAGAGCCTTCCCAACAGCTTAAGATCAACCTGAAGAAATTTATTTACGTGCATAACCATTATGACGATCCATCCTTCTGTTCAACAAGCATTTGCACAAGGTCGCGTACTAAAAGTAATTAGCGGCTTGAATAACTTTGACCATCAAAACGTTGCTGCTGTAATTAAAGCTGCTCAAGCAGGTGGCGCGACATTTGTAGATATTGCTGCTGATTCAAACTTGGTGCGTATGGCTCGCCAACTCATCAGCCTGCCTATTTGTGTTTCTGCTGTAGAACCAGAAAAATTTGTTAGTGCTGTAGAAGCTGGTGCTGATTTAATTGAAATCGGTAACTTTGATAGCTTTTATGCCCAAGGTCGTCGTTTTGAAGCCGAAGAAGTTTTGGCGCTGACTACTGAGACGCGATCGCTCCTACCTAACATTACCTTATCTGTAACTGTTCCCCATATTCTAGAGTTGGATCAGCAAGTAGAATTGGCAATTGAATTAGTCAAAGCTGGCGCTGATATTATCCAAACTGAAGGTGGAACTAGCAGCGCTCCTGTTCATGCAGGTACTTTGGGATTGATTGAAAAAGCTGCGCCTACTCTAGCTGCGGCTTACTCTATTAGTCGTGCAGTTTCCGTTCCCGTACTGTGTGCTTCTGGCTTATCAAGTGTAACAGTACCAATGGCGATCGCGGCTGGTGCGGCTGGTGTTGGTGTTGGTTCCGCAATCAACAAACTCGATAGCGAAGTAGCAATGGTAGCTGTTGTCCGCAGTTTAGTTGAAGCTTTAGCAACTGTCAGCCGCCCACAGGTTCACGCTTAATTAAGCGGTCAGCTATCAGCCATCAGCTAGTAGATAGACATCAACACCAAATTAAAGGTGTATTACCTACAACCCTTGTAGAGACGTTGTATACAACGTCTCTACATTGATTGAGCTTATTAGTTGTTTTTGCTGATGGCTGACAGCTAACAGCTAATTGCTAACCCAAGCAATCTTTTAAAGCATAAACTACCTGTTCTTGCTCCTCTAAAGTAAGTTCTGGGAACATCGGTAAAGACAACACCTCATGGCAGACTTGCTCTGAAGCAGGCAATTGACCGACTTGGTAGCCTAAATCTTGATAAACTGGCTGCAAGTGCAGAGGTAGTGGGTAATAAATCATCGAACTAACTCCTACTTGCTGTAAAGCATTACGCACTGCATCACGTTTAGCAGCTAAAGAGTCGGCTTCAGTTTTTTGACTTATAATCCGAATTGTGTATTGATTCCAAACACTTCGACCCCCAGGATGTTCTTGAGGTGTCACTATTCCTAATATTGGTTGGAGTAATTGGTGATAACGCTTTGCAACTTCTCGGCGTTGCTCATTCCAAGTATCTAGATGAGTTAACTTAATTTGCAAAATTGCAGCTTGCAACGCATCTAAACGACTATTAATCCCAATTTCTTCGTGAATATAGCGACGGCGACTGCCATGTTCTTTAAGCATTCGCATAGATGCTGCGATCGCACTATCTGACGTAGTACAAGCACCCCCATCTCCAAAACCGCCTAAATTCTTGGTAGGGAAGAAACTAAAGCAACCGATATGTCCAAAGCTACCTACCCGTTGTTCTCCCCATGTAGCGCCCGTTGCTTGAGCTACGTCTTCAATTACAAATAAATTATGAGACCCAGCGAGCTCCATTACTGCGGTCATATCCATTGGCTGTCCAAACAAATGCACAGGGATAATCGCTTTAGTACGCTCTGTAATCGCTGATTTAATTTGATTAACATCTAAATTAAACGTTTCGGGGTCAATATCAACAAAAACAGGCTTTGCCCCTACAGCAGAAATTACCTCAGATGTCGCAAAAAAGGTAAAGGGTGTAGTAATTACTTCATCTCCTGTACCAATATTTAATGCCCGTAGTGCGAGATAGAGTGCATCAGTTCCAGAATTACACCCCACACATTCCGAGACTCCCACATAAGCTGCAAATTGCTGTTCAAAGCTTTCAACTACCGAACCGCCAATATAACGACCAGAAGCTAAAATGTCTTCAACAGCAACACTCACATCTTCAGCAATTAGTTTGTACTGCCGCGCTAGGTCAAGGGGGGGAATGTTACTCACTCGTTTGTACCCAAAGTTTTACTTAATACCTAATCAAATTGTCCTATTGAAGGGAATTCAACTGTTGTTTTCCCTAATCTAATCACAATGACTATACCCGCATGAAAATTGTTCATTGATAATTGATTCAAGGTGTATGTACCTGAATAGCAGCACCATTAGGGCCATAAACTTCTAGTGGCAAACGGGCATTATCACTAATCGCTTCCAGTGCTTCTCCCACAGTTAATACATGATTAACTACTTTAATTTGAGCGTTATAGTCACCTTGCGCTTTAGCAAACATAGCTGTTTGCTTCAAAGTATTAGCATAAGCAGGTGTCACCCGTACTTTAATGCCATTGCTTGTGATCGTGTAGTTGCAAATTTGAGGTGTCCCAGAGCAAGTGCGATTCAAATCCTGACTTGTTTGCTGCATCCTCATTGCTAACTGGAATCTATCTTGGGCTTGTTGCAGAGCGACTGTATAGGAATTGATTAATGGTTGTGCTTTGCCGTGATGAAATGTCCCGCTAGGAATACGCTTTAAAGAAGCGATCGCATTGCGCCAATTAGAAACTGCTTGTGACCATTGGTTAATTCCTTGAAAATTTTGGGCTTGTTGAGCTAATAGTAAACTTTGCTGATAAATATTAGCGGCAAGTTGTTCTTGAAAAGAGCGATCGCGCACCGCAATCAACTGTGGTTGAGATGATTTCAACAATTGTTGTGCTGGTTGATATGCTGTGGTTCCTTTTGGAATCACGTTGAGCCGAGAAAACGCTCTTTGCCAAGTTGAGCGTACCAATTGCAAGTCATCTAAGGACTGAGCCACACCCTGACGTGCTTTCGCTATCTCAACAGTTTCTTTAGCTGTTGCTAACAGATTATTTCCCTTTTGTTCACTAGCTACTTGCTGATTAACCATTGCTAAACTTAGCTGATAATCTTGCAGTTTTCGTTGAGCTAATTGATAAACATTGCTAGTTTCAGGAACTTGTTTAAAGACTGCGATCGCTTCATTCCAAAGCTTCTGTATTTCTAACCACTCTGACAACTCATGAGGTGGATTTTTGCTTTTTATAGCCGCTATGTTTGCCTTCTCCAAACCCTGAGTTACTTGATCTAAGCGATCGCTATCTGCTTGATAAACTGCAATTAATTTCTGCGCTTTTTCATGTTCACTAGACCACCAAGGAATAGTTGCCAGAATATTTTGAGCTTCTGTTAACTGCTGTTTTGCCACCAAAACTTCTTGCTTAGTTTTAGCCTGATCCAAAGTTGTCGCTGAGTTCTGATTTAATCTTTGAGCAGCAGTAATTTCTTCACAAGCACCAACTACACATGGACGAGTCAGTGCATATAAGCTACTTAAAAACACCGCCATACTGATGCTCACTCCTCCTACTAGCAGAGGTAACGATGGTCGCCACCCCTTCAAAGGTAACGATTCTGGCGTTTCATCAGATAAATTATCTGTTTCCCCAGACTCATAAATTGACTGTTCCTCAAAGTTCTTTGTCCCAGTACCAGCATTTAATCTCTGCCCAAACCCCCATTCCTCATCACTACGATCGTCTGTCATAGATTCAGACGATGGTTCTAATATCTCTGTCCAACTATTGTGTATTTCCGCATCTTCACCCAAAGCAAATGGGTTTTCAAAATCAGTATCTTCATTTCCTGTTGCTCCCATAGCCATGCCTGTAGGCATTGAAACAACAGCTGGTTCTAGCATGAATTTATGCCAATTGTAAGGCTGTTGACTACCCTGTACCCTCAAATAAAGCCTTACAGGAAGCGTATATTCCGTTAACTCTGTTTGCAATGTCTGTTGCAACACCCTAAATGTTTGCTGTGGATCTGGCACAACATCTATCGGGTGTTGTGCCAGAATTACCAGCGTTCCCTCTTTAAATACACACCGCACTTTAAACGGAACCATTTGCTGGAAATCTGACTGAAGTCGCTCTTGTAAAATTTGCCCTAAAGCCTGTAAATCATTTAATTCCATTGATGTCATAGTGCTACGCCCCTTTCTCTGCTAGTTTTTAGTGTTATATATTCTGTGTTTAATTTTCCGGCAAGATAGTTGATCAAAAAGATACTCAAGATACTACTAAATATCGAGTTAGACTCAGCAAAAACTTTCTATAAGCTAGTTTTATAACTCTTGCCCGCTTTTTATCCTCTAGGGTAGACGCATAATAGCAGTTAGAGCCGGAATCATTATAGATGTAAAAATAAATTTTATGCTTAATGGGTATGCACGGAATTAGTCTACAAATGTTCTGGCAAAACATTTTAATTTATTTTCTCCCCCTGCCTCCCCTACAAAGGAAAGCACAATAAAACGCAATAGCCTGCTGAGGCTGCGCTCAACTACAGTATTGAGCAATACCAGCATTAATTTCGCTACTAAAAATCCTTATTACTTATGACTTATTCTCCTGCTTTATCTGAACAAGTAATCCTAATTACAGGTGCATCCACAGGTATTGGCGCTGCCTTGGCAAAAGTCTTAGCAGCAAAAGCTTTAGGCATCCGCTTGGTACTTGCATCCCGTAGTCAAGACAAATTGGAACAGGTTGCCGATTTTTGCAGTAAAGCTGGTGCTGATGTTTTTGTAGTTCCTACAGACCTAACTCAGCTTGAGCAGGTTCAAGCACTAGCTAAGTCAGTAATTGAGCGTTTTGGTCGAGTTGATGTATTAGTCAACAATGCTGGTTATGGACAAATGGGGCCGATAGAATTAATCCCTATTAGTTCCGCACAAAAGCAGTTTAATGTCAACTTATTAGGCCCATTAGCTTTAACTCAAGCATTAATCCCTGGGATGCGCGACCAAGGCGGGGGCAGAATTATCAACATTAGTTCACTAGGAGGACGGTTGGCGTTCCCCTTCGGTGGGTTGTATAGTAGTTCTAAATTTGCCTTAGAAGGCATCAGCGACGCGCTGAGAATGGAATTAGCTGCCTTTAATATTAAAGTTAGTGTGATTGAACCTGGGCCAGTCAGTACAGATTTTTTTGATGTCGCTGGTCAAATGGTGGAACAAGCTGTCACCAATCCTGACAATACACCCTACAGCTCGGCATTTGAAAAGTTAAAAAACTTAGAAAAAAACACCAGTAGTCGCGCTTGGACATCTGAAAGAGTTGCTGAGGTAATCGTCAAAGTAATTACAACTCCCAATCCTCGCGCCCGTTATGTTGCTGCGACAGGGGGAGATTTTTTGCTATTTGTGATGAATAAACTATTGCCAACTTGGGCTGTAGATAAATTCTGGAAACAGTTCTATGGACTCGATCAAGTTGCTAAAGATTGGCAAAATCGCTAAAAGTAGCAGTTTTAAAAGAGATATATAGATTTTAAAATAATTAATGACCGTGATTATTTTAAAATCGCGGCTTAAAAAACAGGCATGATTAAAATGTATCGGATGACCCGGATATCACGCCTGTCGCAAGCATCCCGTATTGCTGCTACCTTCCGGTTCTGACAAGATTTGGGCGTTGTGACCGCGTGAGTCCAGATCAATTTAAATATAGCATCATTTTGCGAATGTGTAAACTCTAAGCTAAAAAATTATTTGGCTATCAGCTTATTCCACAACAATGCACCACTCATAAAGCTTGTAGTTGACACAACCGTTTTTAATTAGCGGATCGTCAGCAACAATTGCTTGCGCTTCTGCCATTGATGCTGCGTGAAACAGCATCATACCTCCTCCGCGCTGTCTCCAGTATCCAGTACGTGCTTGGTGTCCCTTGGCAATTAATTTTTGGACATAAGCTTGATGTGCTGGTACGTTTTGATCAAAAGTAGGCTTATCAACGATGCCTTCTTCTATTTTGACAAACCAGGGCATTGCTTATTTTTCCTGATAAATTGATAACAGAAGGGTATATTACTATTAATTAAACTCCTTGGACAACAAAAAACGCCTGTTTTTTATTGCGCTGTTACCGCCACAGGATATTCAAGATTATGTCACTGGTATTAAGCAGCACTTTGCTGATACCTATAATAGTAAGGCGGCTTTAAAATCTCCTCCCCATATTACCTTGCAGCCTCCGTTTGAATTAGAGGTGAAAAATCTCCCAGCCTTGGAAGAATGTTTGATAAATTTTGCAAGCGAACATTCTTCTATTCCGGTCATTTTATCTGGCTTTGCTGCATTTGTACCGCGTGTTATCTATGTTGATGTGATTAAAACACCGGAATTGCTAAGTTTACAGAAAGATTTAATGAATTGTGTGGAAGCATCATTAAGAATTGCCGATCCAGTTTCTAAGAAGCGTCCGTTTTCTCCACACATGACGGTTGGTTTTAAAGATTTAAGTAAGCAGGATTTTAAGGCTGCATGGTCTGAGTTTGAGCATCAAGAGTTGCACTTTGAGTTTACAGCAACATATCTAACATTGTTAATTCATGATGGTAAAAGATGGCAGATTAATTCTGAGTTTTCATTAGCACCGAATGATGGGTAGTTGAGTGCGATCGCATCAAGCATCAACAAGCGTGCGATCGCCATTTTCAAAGCAGCAACACAAGTATCTATCTTTGCTTACTTTGCGTTTCAAAATCAAAACCTATTAACCTTTTGGTCGTTGAATCACCTTCTCCACAACGCGCCTCTTAGCTTTCGGATCAATCCCAATTAAACGCACATACTCACCAACATGATCCGATAAACAACTTTCAACGGCTGTTATAGCTTCCGACTCATGATTAGCAGTAATAGGCGCACAACTTCTCCAGCCATTACTACGGAAACGTCGCTCATCAGCGTATTCCATTGCAATCCGATAACCGCCGTTGATTAGTTCTTTTACCTGCTGCAATAAATCTGGATTTAATTGATTTGTTTCTACATGACCGTTGCCGCTACCTGCACTATATTGTTTATAGAATTGCTGCTGTTTAGGTTGCTCCTTTACTACCTGATTTTGAGTAGGATGAGAATTTTCAACTGGTAAAACTTGTTGAGTAGAATTTAAGCGATGTGCGTTGTATTCTTCTACTAAACGTGAAGTTTGGACTCGCTGCTGTTCTTGCGCCATCAAGCTGCCAAATTCAATTAAGCGAGACAAACTAAAATCAGGCTTTTTAAACGCTGGTGGCCCATCAACACTATTGACGACAGCAGAAGAAACCTTGTTATAGCCGACTTGATGGATAAACTGGCGGATTTGTTCATCATAAATGCGTGATCTCAATGCGCCAAAGAAATCAATTGCTTGATTAGCAAAATTATCTACTAACTGGGTAATCTGACTTTCAGATAATCCATCCTCAGAATAAATACCGCCAACAATCCCAATTTTTTCTTCTCTAGTCGGTTCCCAATGAAACTTTTCCATCCGACCATCTCTAATTAATGGTGCGTATAAAGTTGTAAAGTCATTACCTGTAACCAGAATTGGTACACGGTGCAAAGGTGTAGAATCGTAGCTACCAGGCAATTGCACATTAGTTGGGTTATCGGCAATATTCATCAGAGTGGCGTTGACCATCTGAGTATTTACCGTATATTGAGTACCTTGATCAAACCTTCCTGCACCAGCATCCAAATCATTAATCATCAATACGCACATCTTACCGCGCACCTTGATTAACTCTGCTGCTTCTCGATAACGCAGACGAACTAAACGTGATGGATCTCCGGCATCTGGACTTTCTAATTCTCCAGCGGACATATGGACAACTTCAATGCCCATGCGCTGAAATACTAACTCGCATTGAAAAGTTTTGCCTTCACCCTTACGTCCATGAATGCCGAGAATTAAGGGGACTCTAACACCAGGGAGATCTAAGAAATTTTTGGTAATGTGAACTGCAAGTTTGTCGAGGAAGCGAGGAGAGATGTAGTAACTCATCAGTTTGTTAAGATTAATTGCTCAGATTGCCCAGTTGTTATCATTTTATGACAGACCAGATGTTTGCAACTTAAGTATGGCTGTTGAGAAAAGGCAATATAAACATTCAGAAATCAGAAGTCAGGAGTCAGAATGGCGCTTTTTTCATAGCTAAGGTGCTAACCGCTATAGAATAAAGCTGATAAGTAACTTCAATAAAAAACAGATGCGAATACTGGCACTTGTCCCAGGCGGGATTGGCGACCAAATTCTGTTCTTCCCGACGATTGATGACCTGAAACAGAATTACCCGGACGCGCAGATCGACGTAATTGTCGAACCTAGATCTACGGGTGCGTATCGGGTATGCAAGTCTGTCAATGAAGTTATGCGGTTTGATTTTAGAAACCGTAACGGCATGGCAGATTGGGGAAATTTGCTAGGTATTATTCGCGATCGCGAGTATGATTTTGCTGTTTCTCTAGGACGGAGTTGGGGCGTAAATTTCCTTCTCTGGTTGACAGGAATTGCTACTCGTGTTGGTTATAGCAGTGGTCTTAAGGAAACATTTATTTCCAACGCTGTACCACTAAAAACCGAGCAATACGCTGCGGAAATGTACCACGATCTTCTCAAAGGTCTAGATATACATTCACCTTGTCCACCTCTTGCCGTCAACGTTCCGAAACAAGATATTGAATGGGCAGAAGTTGCACAGCAACGGCTGGGTATTAACGAAACTGGTTATATTTTGATTCATGGCGGTTCTAGCCAAATCTCTCAGAGTCAAGGCATTGACAAAACCTACCCAGTTAAGAAATGGCAACAAGTTATTGAAGACATTCAACAGCGACAGCCAAATCTCCCAGTGGTAGTAATCAACGGGCCAGACGATCAAGCATTTGTCAGCAGCTTGTTAGGATATTGTCCAAACGTGAAAGTAATTTCACCACCGGATATTGGTAAATTAGCGGCGCTGATTGCTGGTGCGAACTTGATGCTTTGTACAGATAGTGCGCCAATGCACATAGCTGTAGCAGTTGGGACTTATTTAATTGCTTTATTTGGGCCAACTGAGGCGAAAAAATTATTGCCTCAGAGCGATCGCACTATTGGTTTACAATCTTCCACACGCTGGGTAGCAGATATTCCCCCCGCAGATGTGCTTGAAAAAATTTGGCGTGGCTAAATCAGCACTATCCCTCGACCGTGATGGAGTTCTAAGCGCCATCAAGGATAATTTTGTAGAGACGTTGTATACAACAACGTCTCTATATTGTGTTTACTGTCCTAAAGGCTGATTGCAGGTTAGTGAGCGATTTGTATTGTTATATCTGGTGAGAGATAAAAATTAAGGCGAGTATGCCGCAATACTTTGGAAAACTACCGATTAATCAGCAACCCTGGCCAACTCTTGACCCAGTAACAGCTATTGAAAAAGATGAGCGCCACATCTATCTCAAGTGTGGAGATCCAAGTATTGCGATTAGTGTATTAGCACCTAATTTAATTCGAGTACGTCTTTCACCTACAGGAAAATTTAAACCAAGTCGTTCTTGGGCTGTAGCATTAGATGATGATCATTGGTCAGTTGTGCCATTTGAAGTAGAGGAAACAACTGAAAATATCGAAATTACCACAGCACAAATGCGGGTGTGTATTCAACGAGAAGGTTGTCAGATTCAATGTTATGACTTAGAGGGACGACCTTTTGCACACGATACCGATCATAGTATGGGTTGGCGGATGGGTGCAATTGCCAATTGGAAACGCATCGAAGCAGATGAACATTTCTACGGTTTTGGTGAGCGTACTGGGTTACTAGATAAACGCAGTGAAGTAAAAACTAATTGGACAACTGATGCACTTGATTATGGCTTGTTAACAGATGAGATGTATCAAGCCATTCCATTTTTTATGGCGTTGCGTCCTCATGTTGGATATGGGATATTCTTCAATACAACATTTTGGAGTCATTTTGATATTGGTGCTGAAGAACCAGGCGTTTTACGGATGGAAACGCGCAGCGATGAATTAGATTATTACATCATTTATGGTGCTGAACCTGCGGAAATTGTTCGCACCTACACGCAACTAACAGGTAGAATGCAACTACCGCCAAAGTGGGCATTAGGTTATCACCAGTGTAGATGGAGTTATGAATCAGAAACAGTGGTGCGCGAATTAGCTGAAGAATTTCGCCGCCGCAGTATTCCCTGTGATGTGATTCATTTAGATATTGATTATATGCAGGGATATCGCGTATTTACTTGGAGTTCTAAGCGTTTCCCGGAAGCAGAAAAATTAATTAGTAAGTTAGCGCAGGATGGTTTTAAGACAGTAACAATTATCGATCCAGGCGTTAAGTATGAGCCAGAGGCAGATTATCACGTTTTTGATCAAGGAATAGAAAAAGACTATTTTGTGCGTAGTGCCGATGGTAAATTATTTCACGGTTATGTATGGCCTGATAAAGCTGTTTTCCCTGATTTTTTGCGTGCTGATGTGCGGGAATGGTGGGGAAGTTTACATAAAACTTTGACAGATATCGGCATTGCTGGTATCTGGAATGATATGAACGAACCCGCATTAGATGACCGACCTTTTGGCGATCCTGGTAATAAAATATCCTTCCCTTTGGATGCACCACAAGGTGCTGAAAATGAACGTGCTACCCATGCTGAAACACATAATATATATGGGTTAATGATGGCGAGAGCATCTGCTGAAGGGTTAGAAAAGTTACGTGCAGAGCGATCATTTGTATTAACCAGATCGGGTTATGCTGGAGTGCAACGTTGGTCATCTGTATGGATGGGTGATAACCAATCTTTGTGGGAACATCTAGAAATATCCTTACCCATGTTATGCAATATGGGGTTATCCGGTGTCGCGTTTGTTGGTTGTGATATTGGTGGGTTTGCGGGGAATGCGACAGCAGAAATGTTTGCGCGATGGATGCAAGTAGGAATGCTTTACCCATTCATGCGCGGACATTCAGCCATGAGTACAGCGCAACATGAACCTTGGGTATTTGGCGATCGCACTGAAAAAATCTGCCGAGAATATATTAACCTACGTTATCAACTACTTCCCTACATTTACACCCTATTCTTTGAAGCAGCAAATACAGGCGCACCAATTTTACGACCCTTACTTTATCATTACCCCAACGACACCAAAACCTATACTCTCTACGATCAAGTATTACTCGGTTCCTCATTAATGGCTGCGCCGATATATCGCCCAGGAGTTGAACATCGCGCCGTCTACTTACCCGCAGGTGTTTGGTATGACTGGTGGACTGGGGAAAGATACGAAGGCGAAACTCATATTTTGGCACACGCACCTTTAGAAATAATGCCGCTTTATGTCAAGGCTGGTGCAATTATTCCCATGATGCCAGTAATGCAATATGTGGATCAACGTCCTGTTGAGCAATTAACATTACGCATTTGGTCTGGTACAGGTGAGTTTACCTTATATGAAGATGATGGTCGCACCTTTGAATATAAAAATGGTGCTTATGCAACTACAAAATATAGTGTGCGTGTAGAAGGGGAAGAAATTTTAGTTGAAATTGAGGCGCGTGAAGGTAACTGGACACCAGCAGCGCGGGAAATTATCGTAGAAGTGGTTGGTGTAGGGGAACAACGGTTTGCTGATGATGGTACACAGCGCCGTTTGGCATTCTCAACCCTTGAGTGAGCTATAAGCGCGGTGAAGGGTTCACCTTTGTATGGGACTATTTCAATAAATCTATTGAGACTTATTCGTAAGTAAAAATTTTTACGCTTATTGATTCACTGTTTTAAAAATTACATAAGGATTATAATAATATTTTGGTTTAATCAAATGGCTACAGGTACTTTATTGCTTTTAAGGTTATTCAATGAGCAATAAACCTAAGATTTTTTCTTTTTTCGCTGGTTCAGGATTTCTAGATTTAGGCTTTGAATTGAATGGCTTCAATATAGCTTATGTAAGTGAGATTTTTTCTCCATTCATGCAGGCATATCGTTACTCCCGAAAGGCTCTCAACCTACCTTTACCAGAATATGGATATTATGAGGGAGAAGACGCAGATGTTAGTAAACTGACTGAAGGAGAACAAGCCCTACGTCTATGCTCTTTAATAAAAGATGCACGCAAAACTTCTGATATTATTGGGTTTATCGGTGGCCCTCCTTGCCCTGATTTTTCAGTTGGTGGGAAAAACCTAGGAAGTGAAGGAAATAACGGAAAACTTTCAGATTCTTATATTGAATTAATTTGCCAACAAAAACCTGATTTCTTTTTATTTGAAAATGTTCAAGGCTTGTATAAAACAAAAAAACATCGCTCTTTTTTTGAGGAACTTAAGTATCATCTTAATAATGCAGGATATTTATTAACAGAATGCTTAATCAA
This sequence comes from Oculatellaceae cyanobacterium, assembly GCA_036702875.1. Lineage (GTDB taxonomy): Bacteria > Cyanobacteriota > Cyanobacteriia > Cyanobacteriales > PCC-9333 > Crinalium. The sequence continues at coordinate 149,751 of DATNQB010000094.1, forward strand.
TACTATTGAATACGGTGTTCCACAGGATCGAAGTAGAATAATCCTTATTGGGTTTATAAAAGAATTAATAAATAATAGAGAAATTGAAATCTCTAATAATATTAAAGAACTTCCCCCTGGATTTTTTGATTGGCAAAAATATATTTTGTACCCAAAAAGCAAAGCATTTTCTTATCCTTGGTTTTCTACACACCCCTTTGTGGAAAATTCAACGCTCCCTTTTCCAAATAATGTTCCTGAAGAACTGACTATTGAGTATTGGTTTAGAAAAAATGATGTATTAAATCATCAAAATTCTGAACACTATTTTAAGCCTAGAGCCGGACTAAAAAGGTTTACAACTGTTGCTGAAGGAGATGATTCAAAGAAGTCTTACAAGCGACTTCACAGATGGCGTTATTCTCCTACAGCTTGTTATGGCAATAACGAAGTACACTTACATCCTTATAAAGTGCGTCGTATATCCGTAGCTGAAGCTTTAGCTATACAATCTTTACCTAAAGATTTTAGTTTACCTGATAATATGTCACTAACTAATATGTTTAAAACGATTGGTAATGGTGTTCCTTATTTAGCTGCGAAAGCAATTGCTCAAAGTATCCTTGACTTTTTAACAACACCTGAATTGCGTTACGTGCCACCAGCCAGTAAGCAGTTAGAGTTACCACTGATGCTGTTTTAAGCATTTTTAATAGCAGCTTGAACTAAAGGCTCTAAATTTGATTTTCGGTTGTATAAATATGTACCATCTACTAACTTAGCATTTTCTTCCAATGCCATACTATGAGGGCTAATTGCTTTACTAAAAATACTCTGATCCGCAGGGGTTAAAGTACTTGCAACCATGTAATATTTCCACTGTTGATCCAATAAATGGCCCATTGCTTTAATCATCGCTGCCTCAAACAAAGGTTGATAACGACGATCAGAACGGTTGGAAGTTTTAAGAGAAACTGCTGCCTTTAACTCTCCTACCTGTATTTTCCCTTTTAAAAAATTGTAGAGTGCCAAAGTATCGGGAGTTTTTGCTTGCTGTGCTAAAAGAGATTGAATAGACGTTGCAATATCACCCTTAGCGAAAACAACGATCACATAATCTGGACTTGGCAAGAAAATATTATTTTTAAACGGTGTAATCTTAGCTAAAGCCTTTCCAGTATCGAATTCATCTTTACTGAATAAACTTAGGAATTTGGAAGATACTTCATCTGAGCCTTCTGTTTGTAATCGTGAGTCTGGTAGCGAAAATACAGCAATACACTCATCAGCCTTTTGATTCATGTCAATGGCAATTTCAGATAACAAGGTAGTCGCTATAAATTCATTCCATCGCCCTGCTGCGTTGTTGAGAGCGCCTACTTCAGGATACCTACTGTAATTTTCCTTAAAAGCTTCCCTTGTTGTATTTTTTATCCAGCTTATTATTTCATTAATAGATAGATTATTATCTAGTTTATTGACTAATTCCGTTGACAAATCTCTATAAATTGTTCTGCTATTGATCTGAACTTTATCCCCATCCTTTTTTGTAAACCATTCGATATTATTAACCATTTTTTGTGTCTGCCTCAATTCCATAATTAGCAAAGAGGGCAGAAACAGAAATATCGAGTGCATTTGCTAGTCTTTTAATGTTGACTAGCGAGGGATTACGGGAACCTCTCTCAATGTCTGAAATATACGTGCGATGGATTTCAGATCGAAAAGCAAGCTCTTCTTGTGAAAAACCTAATTCGCTCCTACGTTGCTTTATCGCCAATCCAAAGCGGTGCTTAATATCTAGTTCGCGTTTTTGCCTCACTAAATAATAGTGGTGGAGTCGTATACTATCCGTCTACAGACTATAAGTGACAATCAAATCCGAAATAAATTAAAATGACAACTATAGAACTGCTAATTAATCAATTTTGTAATAAAGTTTAGTGTGCAAATATATCTTGGTATTGCAACAAATCAAGAGAAACTATTGTAGGCAAACATTGAAAACATTCTTGCGCGAGTTCCCATCTTTCCTCACGCTTGAGCATATCCATTAATGTCTGTCGCACAGTTAATAAATAGCGCACATCGTTAGCTGCATATTTAAGTTGTTGTTCAGATAAATTGGCAGCATTTCCCCAATCGGAACTTTGAGCAGTTTTATCAAGTTCTACTCGTGCTAATTCTTGTACTACTTCTTTAAGTCCGTGTCGTGGCGCATAAGTTCTAGCTAATTTACTGCCAATTTTAGTACAGAAAATTGGGTTGACATAAATATCAAGATGATGGCGTAACATTGCCACATCAAACCGCGCATAGTGAAATATTTTAACAATATTGCTAGCTTCAAATAGCTTTTTTAAGTTGGGCGCTTCTGTTTGCCCTTTAACAATACGAACAACGGTAACTCGATCTTGATCGTCGCATAATTGCACTAAACATAAGCGATCGCGCCAAGGTAATAATCCCATTGTTTCTGTATCTACGGCGATCGCCTCAGCCTGCATATACTGAGACAACATACCATCAGAAAGATCGCGATCGCATACCTGAAAATCCGCAAAATCCATGCTTATCACCGACGTTTAATAAAAATCTGGGTAAAGTAATACTCACCCTTGGCATTCTTAGCAACACCAATCCCAGTTAAATCATAGTCCCCCACCATGTTTTTTTGATGACCAGGACTTTTGATCCAACCTTGAACTGCTTGCTCACCTGGATTACTATAACCTTGGTTGTAAGCAACATTTTCAGCAGCACCACGATAGGTAACTGAACGTGCGATCGCTTTTACTCGTTGATCAAATCCCTCATGGCTAAACGGAACACTACCATTCGCCATCGCCTGACTATGCGCCCTTGCTTGTTCGCTGATGCGAGAGTCCAAAGTCAAAGGCGGTAAGTTGCGAGACTGGCGATATTGGTTTACTTGTTCGTTGATAGACTCTTCCAATGCTTTGAGGGAATTATTACTGATTCTTTTCGAGGAAAATAATTTTGATACAGATCTATTTGTTGGTGATGTTACTTTATTTCCACTGGATACATCACAACCAAATGCGCTACTAGCAATTAACAAACTGCCTAAAACTATACCACTAACTACAGGTCTTACCATAAATATTAATTTCCAAATTGCCATGCAGTTGTGACGAAATGGAAATATATATTGTGCCTGTAAAACAGTAAAGAGTTAGCTTTTAGCAATTACAGAGCTTATACAGAAAAAAGCGTGACCAAGATGGTCACACTACATATAGAGTAAATTAACTTGTGACGATCTGAGTAGTGCGGGCATCTTGCCCGCGTGTTGTTCTACTTAAGTCCTAAATTAGGAGTTACTAATGAAAACTCATTGTTTACTGTCCTAAAAACTTAGCGACTGTATGCACATCTTTATCACCACGTCCAGAACAATTGAGCACAATGCGGGGACTACCTGTAAGAGTCGGACAGAGAGTTTCTAGATATGCGATCGCATGAGATGTTTCTAGTGCTGGAATAATTCCCTCTAACTGGGAAAGCCTTTGAAATGCTGCTACAGCATCCTTATCTGTCACACTATAATACTCAGCCCTAGCAATATCTTTTAAATAACTATGTTCAGGGCCAACACCAGGATAATCTAACCCCGCACTAATAGAATGCGGCTCAACTACCTGACCATCCTCATCTTGCAATAAATAACTCATTGCGCCATGCAATACACCAACTCTGCCCTTAGTTAAAGTTGCCGCGTGTTTGTCTGTATCAACACCTTCGCCAGCAGCTTCAATACCAATTAGTCGTACAGTTGGCTCATGTACAAACTCATGGAACAATCCCATCGCATTTGAGCCACCGCCCACGCAAGCTAAGAGAATATCTGGTAAACCATCCCATTTTTCTTGTGCTTGAACGCGAGTTTCTTCACCAATAATGGCATGGAAATCACGTACTAACATGGGGTACGGGTGAGGGCCAGCAACAGAACCTAAAATATAATGGGTATTTTCTACGTTTGTTACCCAATCTCTAATTGCTTCGGAAGTAGCATCTTTTAATGTTCCTGTACCTGCTGCTACTCCGCGCACTTCTGCGCCCATCAACCGCATCCGAAACACATTCAGCGATTGACGTTCCATATCATGAACGCCCATATAAATGATGCACTGTAGCCCAAACCTTGCACATACGGTTGCAGTAGCTACACCATGCTGACCTGCACCAGTTTCAGCAATAATACGTTTTTTACCCATCCGCTTTGCCAGCAATACTTGCGCCAAAGCGTTATTAATTTTATGAGCGCCTGTATGATTTAGGTCTTCTCGTTTTAAATATATTTGCGCTCCTGTACCGTCTGGTCTAGCATAATGAGCCGTCAGACGTTCAGCGAAGTATAAAGGGCTAGGTCTACCAACATAATCCCGCAATAGTTGTTGTAATTCTTGTTGAAAATCGGGATCTTTGCGGTATTGTTGAAACGCAGTTTCTAGCTCACTGAGAGCAGGCATTAATGTTTCTGGGACATATTTACCGCCAAAGCGTCCGAACCTTCCGAGAGTGTCAGGTTGCTGGGTAGATGTGTCGGTCTTTGGTTGGGAAGTAGGATAAATGGGAGTCGTGGTCACTTGCGATCGCTTGAATGACTGATTAGCCTTAATTATAAAGAAGAATCTAGAAGTCAGAATTGAGTATTTTGTTATTAACGTTCAAAGCTATTTGAACAGGAAAGTTTGAATCTTACCCTAACACGCTGCAATTATGGCGATATTGTAGTAAATAAGTCTGTATGCGATCGCCAAATACCCTTATGTCTTCTTCAAAGCGAAAGTCCTCTGACTCCCAACCATCTCCCTCAAATAGGATGGTTTACCGTGAATTCGGCAGCAATGATAACTCTTCTGCTATAGAAAGACCAAGTATAGAACTACCCCCCGCACAACAAAATCCTAGAGTGCAAGCTTCACGCAAAGGACGCAAGGGGAAAACAGTTACAGTTATTACCAATTTGCAGCTAAAAGAAGAAAATCTCGAAGCCTTATTGAAGCAGCTAAAATCTCAATGCGGTGCTGGTGGCGCTATTAAAGACAATGAAATTGAAATTCAGGGCGATCATACTCAAAAAATTGCCCAATTTTTAATTAGCTTAGGTTATAAAGCTAAAGTCAGTGGCGGTTAATTCTGGCTTGATCTCAGCATTTATACGCAGTGCCTTTGATAATAGATTGTCTACTTAGCAAAAAAAAATATGGATGTCAAGCGCGATCTTGCGTAAATCTTCCTGAGACTGATAACAAAATCAGGAAAATAGGGTAAATTAAATACACATAAAATAAAGTTTTCTTAACACCCTTTTCTTACCCTGTTCATTATCACGTCTTAAGGATGGTATTTATGACTACAGTTCTAGTTGTAGAAGACAGTGCAACACAACGGGCAATGATGTCAGAGCTTCTTAGAGAGAAAGGACTGACTGTTACAGTTGCCAAAGATGGAGTCGAAGCTCTAGAACAAATGGAGGGGAATAACCCTGATTTAGTACTTCTGGACATAGTAATGCCTCGGATGAATGGCTATGAATTCTGCCGTCGAATTAAATCCGATCCTCAAACTCAGAAAGTACCTGTAGTTATGTGTTCAGCTAAAGGGGAAGAGTTTGATCGTTACTGGGGTATGAAACAAGGCGCAGATGCTTATATTGCAAAACCTTTTCACCCTAAAGAATTATTGGGAACTGTCAAACAACTACTTAGAAGGTAGGATTTATAGCACTCAGCAGTCAGCTATTAGCTTTAATATGCGCTTTTGTTGCCAAAGGTTTCAGAAATTTTGAATGTCTTAACCTATCTGGCTACAGCTATACTTTACAATTTATTAGTACGAAAGTTCTTATTTTGGTTTTTTAGAACGCAGATTAACCGCAGATAAAGGCAGATAATTTTATCGGCTAAGGCTACGAAATCTATTATTTAATTATGAAATCTTCATTCAAAAAATTGCCTTGATTTTAACCTCGTTCCCTGCTTGAACCTGGGAACAAGATAGAGCAGGCTTTGCTTACCAATTATTGCTCATCGCGCAATCCCTAAATAAAAGCAAAAATCAATATTTTTGTTGGTTTGTGCTGTGCTTAACTCAACCTACTAAATATAAAATTTGGGGCGTATCAATATACACCCCAAGCTATTCCCTATTAACAGGAAAGTTTTATTTCCTAGTATGATGCCGGAGGAATAACGCTAACCAAAGGTTGCTTTTCAACACCAGGTAGATGTGGCGCAATTAAATCACCAGAGTACAGAGGAGTTACAGAAGCAGTTCTGAAATTAGCTTGCTTTTGTGCTACCAAGGGTAGAACCTCACGGACATGAGCAGCTACTTCTACTGTTTTCACATCGTAAGTTTGGGTAGCTACTTTGGGATATAAACCAATACCGATGATGGGAACAATCAAGCAAAGTGTGATAAAAATTTCACGAGGTTTGGCATCCATCCAAGGTTCTATAGTTAGCTGGGAATTTTCTTTGCCGTAGAATACCTGACGGAGCATTGAAAGTAGATAAATAGGAGTAATAATTAATCCTACTGCTGCCAATAAAACTACTACTACTTTAAAAGCCGAGCTATAAGCATCACTGGTAGTGAAACCTAGAAATACTGTCAACTCACCGATAAACCCACTCATTCCTGGTAAAGCTAGAGAAGCCATTGAGCCAGCAGTGAATAAGGCAAAAACTTTGGGCATACTTTTTGCTATTCCGCCCATTTCATCCATACTTAATGTATGAGTGCGATCGTAGGTAACACCGGAGAGGAAGAATAAGCAAGCTGCAATCAAACCGTGTGAAAGCATTTGCATTACAGCGCCGTTTAGTCCTACTTCGGTTAAGGAAGCAATACCAAGCAGCACAAAACCCATGTGGGAAATAGAAGAGGAAGCCAACCGCCGTTTGAGATTGGTTTGAGCAAAGGCAGTCAAAGCACCGTAAATAATATTGACTACCCCAAGAATTGCTAATACTGGAGCAAAATGAATGTGAGCGTTAGGTAACATCTCTACATTCATCCGAATCAGCCCATAACCGCCCATTTTGAGCAATACACCAGCCAAAATCATTGAAACTGGTGCTGATGCTTCACCGTGAGCATCTGGTAGCCAAGTATGTAAGGGGAAAATTGGCAGTTTAACGCCGTAGGCTATTAATAAGCCTGCGTAAACTAATAGTTCAAAAACTAAGGGATAATTCTTGCCTCCTAATGCAGCCATATCAAAGGTGACTGTATCCCCATAAAATGCCATTGCTAAAGCGGCAACGAGAATAAATATAGAGCCTAAAGCTGTGTAAAGAATAAATTTGGTAGCTGCGTAGCGGCGTTTTTCTCCGCCCCAGATAGAGATAAGTAGATAAACAGGAACTAACTCTAGTTCCCACATTAAGAAGAATAAAAGCATATCTTGTGCTGCAAATACGCCAATTTGGGCGCTATACATTGCCAGCATCAGGAAGTAAAACAAACGTGGCTTATGTTTGACGTTCCAACCTGCCATGATAGCTAAGGTTGTAACTAAGCCAGTTAAAACAATCAGAGGCATTGATAAGCCATCGACTGCTAAAGACCAATTTAAGCTTAGTTGAGGAACCCAGGCATAAGTTTCAACAAGCTGAAATTGAGGATTTTTTAAGTCGTAGTTAGACCAAAAAGTATAGACAGTTAAAGCAAAATCTACTAAACCGACTGCTAAAGCATAAAAACGAACAGTTTTACCTTCTTTATCTGGCAACACGGGAATGAAGAGGGCTGCCAAGAGTGGAAGCAAAATAATTGTCGTTAGCCAGGGAATTTGGAAACCCATTTTCAATACCCCCCTGGGGCGATACGGATTATTGGCAACTAGATTGCTGAATCAGATGAGTCATAGAGCAACCTGTTTTACCATAGGTTTCCCTGACAGACTGAACCAGCATATAAGCATTTATGCTTACACTAAGAATATATACCTATTTAATAAATGTTGCAATATGTTAAGCAAAATGTATTTTTGTAAAGTTAACCAAAAATAAACACTTGATCGCAGACTAAAAATCTCACGAATTATGCAAAGTTAAACGCGGGCAAGATGCCCGCACTAAAAATTAATTACTGATAGCAGCGCCTTTGGAGTCAATTTGCAATGCTTTGACATCAGCTTTGATGCCATGTTGTTGCCACGCATCTGTCATTGCTGTAACAACTGCTGGGGCAAGATGTTGATCTACTAAAGCTAATAATGTTGGGCCAGCGCCACTAATTACCATGCCATAAGCACCAGCAGCGATCGCAGCCGAATAGACAGCATCATAACCTGGAATCAATGCTTGACGGTAAGGTTGATGAATCCGGTCTTGCAGTGCAGCTTGCAACCAATTTTTGCGCCCTGTTTCTAAAGCGCGTAATAACAAACCTAGATGCGCGGTATTAAAAATAGCATCAGCACGACTATACTCACTTGGTAATACTTGCCGCGCTTCTGCGGTTGAAAGTTCAAAATCTGGAATAGCTACAACTGGCACAACTTCACTATGCCAGGGAATATCGCAAATTTCCCAATTAGTTAAATTTTCTGCTTCGGGTTTTGACGCTTGGTTTAAACCTGTAGCTGCTAAACGACATCCACCCAATAAAGCAGGGACAACATTATCAGGATGTCCTTCTAGTGCGATCGCACATTGCATTACTTCATCCTGACTTAACGGCGATCCAGCTAACACATTAGCACCAACTAACCCACCAACAATAGCTGTTGCTGAACTACCTAAACCTCTAGCAAGGGGTACACCCAATTCAATCTCTATCTTTACAGGTGGGGGAGTTTGACCTAAATGTTGATATAACTTGAGAAAAGATTGATAAGCTAGGTTATCAGATCCGGTATTAACTCGGTCAGCTTCTACACCACTGACAATAATTTCGAGTGTTGCTTGATCGGGAAGTAGAGAAAATTTAAACTGATTGTACAGCGTTAAAGCTGCTCCGATGCAATCAAACCCAGCGCCAATATTAGCAGTTGTGGCGGGTACAGTTACGGTTACAGTAGGAATAGCTGGCATTTTTAAATGATAAAGAAGATGGTCATTGGTCAGTGCTAATTGTTTATTGATAATTGCTCATTGTTAATTGAGTTGAGCAACTAACTGATTTTCCAGTAGTGTTTGATGAGTTAATAAATCTTCAACGGTAATTCTTAAAGAACGTTGTGCATCTACTTGAAATTGCACTTTAACGCGATCGCTACCTGGATATCCTGGCGGTGTGAGTTGAGCAATACTACGTGCGCCTTCACGGTCATTTAATGGTTGTACTGATGTTTGACCACTTTTTAAGTTACGAGTAATTAAGCGATCGCCATCAAAGTATACTTCAGTACCACCTGTTTCTGCTCCCAATTCTCCGATAATTAATTCAACACTAGGTTGATTTTCTACTGATGCCCCTAGCATGATTTCTATGGCATCACTCATCGGGTAAGATTGTCCAGCTTTAATGATTGGATGCCAATTATGGCAATTATTCCGTCTATCCCAGTAGCGAATACCATAGCTGTGATAGAGAAAGTCTTTGAGTTCAACGCCTTGAGTTAGTTGCAATGCACCTTGAGCGATTGCCTCAAATGGTTTCGATTGACGGATTTTGCTAGGATCAAAGTACTGCTGTACCCACGTTTGCACTGCTGGTATTTGCACAGTCCCGCCGACTAATAAAACAGCATCAATATCTGTTGCTTCAATTCCCTGTCTACGTCCTTGCTGCAATACTTGAGTCATTGCTTCATCCAGGTTATCAAAGAATTCATGTTCTTTTAGGATAGTTTCAAAGCGATCGCGCGTTAGTTCTAACTCGTAACTCTCAAAAGTTTCATCATTAAAATAAACTTCACTCGCCGCAGTTTGCAAAGATAACTGAATCTTTAACCTTTCTGCTAATCGAGTAGTTAAAGGTGTAGCTTTTAATCCTTGTGTTGTCGCAAAATAATCTACTAACCAGTTATCAATATCTGTTCCACCTAAATTTTGTCCTGCTTTCGCAAGTACACGCGCAGTTTTAGGCCTTTGTGCTGAATTTTCTGCTAATGACTTTTGACCCCATTTGAGAATAAACCCTAAAGGTTTCTTCCCTGCTTGGATATCTTTAGATAACTGTACTAAAGATAAATCCAGCGTACCGCCTCCAAAATCTACCACCAACAGCACATCAGCCTCAGTTGTACCATAACCTAATGCTGCTGCTGTCGGTTCATCCAACATCCGTACCTGTTCAACTGGTAAAGATTGGCATACGCCACCCAACCAATGGCGATAAGCTTCAAAGCTATCTACCGGAACAGTTAATACTAAAGATTGCCCAATATCAGGCAAGCTAGTTTTAACGTTTTTGATTAAATCAGTCAGGAACCATTGCCCAACTTGCTCAAAGGTAACTACTCTACCATCAATTTCTGGCAAAAATCCTTGGATATCAGCGCCAATGCCTCGTTTAAAGCTGCGGAAGAAGCGGGGGTCAGTCTTGAGATCCAAACCGCGATCGCGCACACTCTGCCCTACTATAACCTCCCCTATGATAGCATCTTCGACATAAACCAAACTGGGAATTAACGGGGGATTTTGTCCAGAAATCGTTGATAATCCTGGTAAACTGAGAGTTTCTGGTTGCTGGGTGACAGGGTTCCAGCGAGTAATTACCGTGTTGCTAGTGCCAAAATCAATTGCGATCGCCATGCAAATAGTTTATACCTTGCATTTAAGGATAATAGATTAAGAAGTTACAATTATGCTATATCTAGCCTAAATATCAGAATTAACTTTCTTAATGAACCGCGAAGAACACAAAGAACGCGAAGCCAGGAAAGAAGATAGAGAGATTGTGATTATTTCGCATCATTTATCAGCTATTTTAACAGTATGCGATGATATTTTAAGTTTATCTAAAGAAAATTTTATCGGCTTATTAAGTGATGCTGCATTAAGTGCAAATATGCAGCCAGTAGGTGAAGTAGGTGTGGAATTTCAACCACAAGGAATTTCCGCCGTTGTTTTATTGTCAGAATCTCATGTAGCTTTACATTTGTGGACTGAACATAAAAAAGTTTGTATTGATATTCATGTTTGTGATTATCAGCAAGATAATTTAGCAAAAGCCAAAAAATTAGCTAATTTACTTACACTTAAGCTAAGTGGAGATAATTGCCATGAAAAGTGGCATTATTTAAATGTAGTAGGTTAAATATGAATCATTAATATGCCCATACATCTAATTTTATTTAGTAATTTAAAGATGTTTTAACCGCAGATAAACGCAGATGTTTATTACGAATTAATTATTTTTTGGCTACGAGTTTATTAAATTTTTCTCACTTCAATCAATGATTGCTTTATTAAAAAGCCCAAGCAATTAAAAAAGAAGCAGCAATATAAGCAAACGCTTCAATTAAGCCAGCGCCTAAATTGGGTACTTCTTGATGTACAATTTCATCAGAAATTTTAACTCCTGGCACTAATAATAAATCTGCTAGCCAACGAATAATTACTAAGGAACCTAAACAAAATAATAGTGTTAATCCATATTGAGTAAAACTGGTAAACCAGCCTTGAAAATCTGGACTAAAAGCTACACGGACAATATTACCTGTACCAATTAATAAACCTGCTAATGCTACTCCGGCAGCAGCATTATTACGCTGTGCAATTTCGTTAAAGACATTATAAGCAATAACACGCGGGTAAATATGACTAACTAAAACTAATACAGCTAATCCAATTAGCCAACATACTAATCCAACCAACCAACCGCCACTATCTCCTGCTAAGGCAGCATTAATAATTAACCCGTTAGCAATGTGATTTCCGGCTTCAACAGCAGCAGCGCCAACATTACGTTCTTCTAATACTTCTCTAGCTGTGTCACAGTGGCGTAAAATTAAGCGATCGCCTATCCATGCACCTGCTAACATAAATAAAATTACTGTTGCGCCATAACTTGCTAAATTAAGTAATTTTTCCTGCCATGTGTCAGCAGGTTGACCTAAAACGCCACCTAAAGCAATCACTATTCCTAGATAATAACCTACCAGGGAAATAGCTACGGCGGGATTATCTTTGACAAATAATTCTACATTTAAGTTTATCCGACGAAATAACTTTTGGTAAGCTAGTTGTCCTAGCCAAAATAAACCAAAACCTACAGCTATTTCTAAAATAATTATCCCTGATTGGATCAGTCCGTTATATAACCATTGGCTCATGTCTCATTTCCTCCAATATTTTTAAATAAATTAATTAAAGTATCTGCTAGTTGGTCATAAAACAAGTAATCATGTGCGCCGATAGTAGTAACAGGTATTCCTCCAAATTGGCTTTTAAATTGAGAAAATTTAGCATAGCTATGCTTGGAGTCACGAGTAAAACCATACAAATCATAAATAGTACAACCTCGCTGTTTTGCTCGTTGCATTGTTGCCCAATGTAAGGCGTAGGTTGCCATAACTTGCGGGTGTTCAAAACTACGTCCACCATAAAGATAAGTAGCACGGTTTCCATAGTAAATTACTATAATTGCTGCTAGTATTTCCCCTTGCCATTTAGCTAAACCTATCTCTGCCATATTTGCCTGAAATAAAGTTTGACAAAGGTTAATAAAAAAGCAGTATGGTTCACCAAAAAATTGTTGGCGTTTTACCGTTTCCCAAAAAATATCATAAAATACTGGAATAGCTTGTGGATTAGTTGTGAATTCTGTTTCTACGCCATAGCGCCAACTCAACCGCAAGTTATAGCGCCCTTTTTGCTTCATAGCAGCTAACATTTCTGCTTCAGAAACTTGTAGGTCAATTATGAGAGTTTCTGATGGTAACAAATCCACAGGCGCACGTACAAAACTTGATAAATAATCCGGTTTTTTAGTCCATAATGGTTCTATCCGTAATGCTATAGCGCCTAATTCTTTAGCTAAGTTTTCGGCTTTTTCTATTAATAACTGCATACCTGATTCTAAGTATGGTGGCGTTAAAATTGGCGCTCCAGGTGCTATTAATAAATTAGCTTGATTTGCATGAGGATAGAAATAAAAAATACATCCGCCTACTAGAATGTTATCAGCAAATAAACCGGATCTAAAAGTTTGATATCCTTCTAACTCTTTAAAATCTGCCCACGCCCAAGATTGCATGAAACAACCAGTTGGTAAAGCTTCTACCAAAGAGTCCCATAAATATTTTTCATTATAATTTAACTGCCGAATTACTAATGAATTATTTATCTTATTTTTGTCGTAATTTATTTCTATATTGCTAAGATTATTCATCATTGGAGCCAGTCCAATCTACAAAAGTTAGACTCAAGATAACTAAAAGCAGTGAACCTAGTCCCATAAAACTTAAGCCTGTTGATTGTTGAGCGTTTAAAATAATTGGGGTATAATCTGCATCATAGCTATCACTACTACTACCTGAAGAACTGCGATAATATCCTTTGCCAAAAACGGCATCTGGACTGACTAAATTCGCCATTAGTAATGTAGCTGATAGCAGCAGTAAAAATTGGCTGGTACTGCTAGAAAGATTTGATATTGGTTCGCCTGAACGGACTTTATGAGATAATTGTTTTAATTCGGCAGCAATATGGGGCGGGAGTTCTTGCACTCTAGATAATAAACTATTTAGTAAACGTTGTAAGTCTATTTCTCCTAATAATCGCTTGATATACGCTAGCCATTCTGCCCGCATCTGGGGGCTATGGTAACGATGTTGTATTGGGATAAGTTTATTAATATCTATAGAGTTAGTTGATGATCTATTTGCTGAGTTAAATTGTTCTAACCAAGCTTGGGCAGTTGATTCCAATTGCAAGAAATCTCGTGTTCCTATTTGATTATTTCCTAGTTCTTGAATATCAAGAAAATCAATTTCTGTATTTAATTCAGCCGTAGTACTTTCTCTAATAATTGAGGTGGGATTAAGGAGATAATAAAATAGTTGCGGACATTTTAATGAGTGAATATTTACATGGTGGCGCAGATTCGTGATCGCACTATCAAATCTAAACGCAGATAGCATTTTTTCAAGGTTAAAAGCTTGTAAATTATCTGGTAAATCTATACTTGCTAGTTCCGCTTTACTTATTGCTATCTGGGATGCTAAGAAAAAGCCCCAATTGCCATAGCCATTATGACGAAACGAAGGAATAGACAATTGTAAAGGTTTCGCAATTAATCCCGATGCTAATAGAGTTTGATATAAACACCAAAAGCCAGTAGTGCGATTTTCAGGAGAAACGCCGTTAGTAGTAACAATTCCACCTGATTGCACTGCTAAATTAACATTTTGAAACCATTCTTGACTATAAATTTTAGTTTCTTCGGAGCGAGTAGGATAGGTAAAATCACAAATAACTACGTGATAAGAGCTTGCTGGTATTTCTGAGATAAAATCAAAAGCGTCTTGCAGATAAATTGTCAGTTTATCACTTTCTAAACTACCAGCATTATAAGGTTTAAATGTTGTTTTTCCTAACTCAATAACTTCAGGACTGTAATCAACTAAATCAATATGGCTGACTTGCGAAAATCTCAATACCTCTCTTGCTGCTAAACCGTCCCCACCACCGCAAATTAAAACTCTTAAATCTTGATTAGGAAATCTTTTTATAGCTAGTGTCAGTGCTGGGATAACTAAATATTCGTGATAAATAGCTTCATCAGCAGTATCAAATTGCAAATCGCCATTGATATAAAAAGCGATGCCATTAATATGCTGTTCAATGAATAAAGATGCCATCTTTTTTTATCCAAAAATAAACATTGAACATCCTACAAGTAATAAAAGTAAACCTGCTGTTCCTAATGACACTCGTAAGGCGCGTAGCCACCAAGAATTTTGGGGATTTTTATGAGCTATAGAAAATGCTGTTATGTTTACAAGCTTAGTAGAATAAATGTGCAAATCACCATTCGGCCATGCTTCTAAAGCTAGGTTAGCTTCATGTGTCGTATCCCAATAATCCCAAGTAATACGCGAAGTTTCATCCTTACCCTCTTCATAAGTTCCTTCAGTGCGTGACTCAAAAAAATAGACTTGGCCAAACATTTTTAATTCTGGGTAAGGCATTTCTTGATGCTGCATATCATGCCATAACTGGTTAGTAATGTTATCTTGAGAATCGGGTAGGTAAATTTTAGCGTTTTTAATTGGCTCTGCTAGATACCAATTCACCGCCGACTCAGGATTTTGCGGATCGATTTCTCGCAACAAATAATATTCTTTACGAGTGTCCCACTGCAACAACCATTCTTCTGTTTCATAACCATATCGGTCTTTGTAGGTGTTATATTCTATAACACGCCAATCGATGCCGTGATAATTGAGGCGATCGCCTGGACGTAAACTCCGCAATTTACCTTCATTAGCAATAGATGGCATAAAAATTTATTAAAAATTAATTATTTTTTTATAAATTCCTGCTATATCACTTCATCAAGCTGTGCTGGTAGTCGCAGGGAATATATAGTATTAAACACTAGATCTCAGAGTTTTACTGTAAAGAAATTTAAATTAATTTATAAAATTTAACTTGATCGCAATTAGTAGTTATTAAGTAAGTCAACCCAATTAAACATAAAATGATCCTCTCGTACCCTGATTTTTTAATACATATCCTAAATTTATAGAGACGCGGTATGCAAGGTCTCTATAAATTAGATATATGCTTATTGAATTGATCTGCTGATTAGATAGCAGTGATTATGATAGATCAAGACTGGGGAGAATTATAGGTACCCCAGTTGGTAATATGATGGCTATTAAAAATTGCTTCAGCACGGCTAATATCTTCACCTGTGCCTTCTACTATTACTAAATATTCTCTACCTTGAAGGCGATCGCTATAAATTCTTGCTTGTGCTTCGGGTACACCTAAATCTGTAATAGCTTTCACTAAACCACCACTAGCTGCGGCTGCAATTCCAGTACTACCAACGGTTGCTGCAATTGCTAAACCAACGCTACCTGCTCCTATTATCATTCCTACACCTGGAACTGCTATACTAGCAAGTCCAAGCATCACGCTACCTAATGTGGTAGCTGTGAGTGTGTCTGCAACGACTCCGCTTGCAGCATTAACATCTTGATCGCCGATTTTATCGCTAATTTGTTTCTCGCCAACCTGCTCGCCTTGATCTGCGTCTTGAGCAATAATAGAAACTTTATCCATTGAAAAGCCAGAAGCTTTTAATTCATTAAGTGCGTTCTCAGCTTCACTGCGTTTCAGAAATAAACCAATTGCAATTTGTTGATTGCTAACAGTCATAATTATCCCTTTAAGTGATGATAATTGCGGTAAAATCAGGCAATTTATCTTGATTTATATTGCCATTTTTATAATTTGATTAGCAGTATTCATCATTCTAGAGGTGTATTTTATATGCACAATTCCTTTGTAAAAATTACGCGATCATTAAATATCACCACAAAAGAACATACTTCTCGCAGGAACTCAAGATTTTGTTTTTTATCGCAGATGTTGGCGTGTTCATGCGCGATAGCGCTTTAGCCTGCGCGAAGCGCATAAGCAGATGAACGCAGATGATATTTTAGTAAGATTTACTGGCTTTTATCCTCTATTATCAAAACACAATTCAGGAGTCAGGAGCCAGAATTCAGAATTGAATTCTGTGTGACTGGCGGATGAATAATTGGGTTTAAGACCCCCACTAAAAGATTGCTGACTCCTGACTTCTGGCTTCTGAATTCTTCTTCAATCAATTGCTACTCCACACCCTAATTGTGCTTTTTTTGTAGCTGTAGCTAATACTTTCATATCTTGCTCAAGAGGGATTTCAATAATAAACTCGGTTCCTTCTCCTGGCGTGGAAATACAGCGCAAACTCCCGCTATGTTTTTCTGCTATAATTTGCCAACTAATCGACAACCCAATTCCTGTGCCTTTTCCTGGTGGTTTAGTAGTAAAAAATGGGTTAAATATACGACTGCTTAACTCAGAATCCATGCCCGCACCATTATCACTAATTTTAATAGCTGCACGCTTACCATCTATCAACTCAGTTTGGATACTAATACAGCTAGGATTTGACTGGATTTGTTCAACAGTTCTTTGGTGATTATATTCCTCTAGGGCATCGATCGCATTGGCAATAACATTCATAAACACTTGATTTAGCTCGCCACTATAACAATGTACGAGTGGCAAATCAAGATTATATTTTTTAATTACCTGGATATCAGGACGGTCATGTTTAAATTTCAGTCGATTATGTAAAATCATTAAGGTACTGTCAATACCTTCATGGATATTCGTTGGCTTCATTTCTGATCCATCGTGGTGTGAAAAACGACGCAAAGATAACACAATATCCCGAATGCGTTCCGCACCTATTTGCATTGACGACAGCAATTTTGGCAAGTCATCTATGATAAATTCTATGTCACGTTCTTCAAATTCCTCAATAAGTTCTTCGTCAG
Organism: Oculatellaceae cyanobacterium; assembly: GCA_036702875.1. Lineage (GTDB taxonomy): Bacteria > Cyanobacteriota > Cyanobacteriia > Cyanobacteriales > PCC-9333 > Crinalium. Next base: position 167,221 of record DATNQB010000094.1, read on the forward strand.
GGGGATATTTTTGCTGATAAAGCTTAAGAATGTGGAGTAACTCTGAGGTATAGCCCCCAACGTGAGCAATATTACCATAAATAAAATTAACAGGATTATTAATTTCGTGAGCCACACCAGCCACTAACTGTCCCAAGGCTGACATTTTTTCACTCATAATTAGTTGAGATTGGGTTTGTTGAAGTTGCCATAAACTGCGCTCCAATCTTTCTTCAGCTAAAGAGTGATTTTTAATTTCCTGTTGTAGTTGCTGATTTGTTTGTGTTAGTTCATTTGTTCGTTCTAAGACTCGTCTTTCTAATTCATTAGCTAATTTTTCTCGCTCGATAACTTCTTGTTGCAAGCGATCGTTTTGATTTTGCAGTTTCAGCGCCATTTTGCGGATACTTAAATGAGTCTGCACGCGAGCTAAAACTTCTTCCTGCTGAAACGGTTTGGTAATATAATCTACAGCACCAACACTAAATCCTTTAATTTTATTTTCTGTATCAGCAAGTGCTGTCATAAAAATTACAGGAATATCTTTTGTTGCTTCCGATGCTTTTAAGTGCTGACAAGTTTCAAAGCCATCCATTTCTGGCATCATTACATCCAGAAGAATTAATTCGGGTAGGGAATATTGCACTTTCTGAAGGGCGCTTTTACCATTACGAGCTACCCAAACTTTAAATCCAGAACTGCTGAGAAGATCGAACAACAATTGCAAGTTAGTAGCATTGTCATCAACAATCAAGATAGTAGATTGATTTGAATTATTAACACTCATGATTATTCCTATAAATATTGTTGTACTAAATCCAGAATTTTTTCTTCTTCAAATCCTCTTGCTAACTGACTCAACTGATTTGCAAAAGGTACGTATTTAGCAGATAACTGTTTGAGTTTTTCTGCTTGCTCCAAAATCTCCTGAAGATCGCCAACCATTGCTAAGTCTAACAAAATAGAAAGTTCTTCAGTTGGAGGAGCAACTATCTGAACAATGTCATCCGTAGAGCTTTCTACAAAGTAGTTATCAAAAGTAAGTGAATTGCTGGTTGACTCTTTGTTGCTTTCTAATCGCTCTTGTTCTTCATAGATCCATTCTAAGTTTAAATAACTGCTTAGACATTCAAACAAATCTTCTGCTTGAATTGGTTTGGGAAGAAAAGCATGACATCCTGCTTCTAAACTTCCTTGTCGTTCTGCTTCATAAACACTGGCAGAAGTACCAATGAAAACTACATCTTTAAGTTTGGGTATGTTATGTAGTCTACGTAACGCTTCAAACCCATCAAGAATTGGCATTACTAAGTCAATTAAAATACAATCTGGTTGAAATGTAACTGCTTTGTTTAAACACTCTTGACCGTCGTTTGCTTCCTCTATTTCAAACCCGATAGGAGTCAGCAGATTAGTTAAAACAGAGCGATTTTGCCATCTGTCATCTACTACTAAAATTTTCCGAGTTTGACCTGTATATCCTCTAATTACTTTCTCTGACTGCTCCTGATGTTTTGCCCATGATTGCACTTTGGGTAATTCTATATCGAACCAGAAAACACTACCTTTATCTAAAGTGCTTTCTACTTGCAGTTTACCGCCCATAAGTTCTACTAATTGACGGCTAATTGCTAGTCCTAATCCTGTACCTTCTGTGTTACGAACTGTCTCGCCTACCTGTTCAAAAGGTAAAAAGATTTTGGCTAATTGTTCAGGTTCAATGCCAACACCTGTATCTTCCACTTGGAAATGAATTTTGCTAATTGCTGAACTGTTGTTGCTGAAGTCAGTATCGCCAGTTTCTACGACTCCTACTTTGAAAGTAACGCCACCTGTAGATGTGAATTTTACGGCATTACCAAGTAAGTTAATAATTATTTGGCGCAATCTTTTTTCGTCAGCAGAAACATAAGTTGGTAGGGCAGTTGTCGGTTTATAAATTAGTGAAATTCCCTTTTCTTCGGCACGAATGTTACAAATTTCGGTAATACTTTCGAGGAATTGCCCTAAATGAAACTCGGTTGGGTAGAGTTCCATCTTCCCAGCTTCAATTTTAGAAAGATCTAAAACGTCATTAATCAATGTGAGGAGATGTTCGCCACAGGAGTTAATAATGTTAACGCCTGTTTGTTGTTGGGAATTTAAATTTTTGTCGCGTTTGAGAATTTGGCTATAACCGAGAATGCCGTTGAGTGGTGTTCTCAATTCATGGCTCATGTTAGCCAGAAATTGGCTTTTAGCGCGGTTCGCTGCTTCTGCTATTTGTTCGGCTTTTTGGCGTTCTTTGATTTCTAATTCTAGATGGCTATTCTTTTCTTGTAACTGTTGGGTGCGCTCTTCAACTTTGATTTCTAAGGTGTGATAGAGAGAGGCATTTTCTAGCGCGATCGCAGCTTGAGATGATAACATCTGTAACAGTTCCACCCGTTTCTGTGTAAATGCACCAATACTCAGATTGTTTTCCAAATACAAAATTGCTGTGAGTTTACCTTGATAAAGTATTGGCGAACACAGAATTGATTTAATTTGATGTTGAATAATATAAGGGTCAGTGTTAAATGTTTCTGCATAACCCGCATTATTTAAAACCACATCTTTCTGAGTTCTGGCTACATAATTGATTACTGAAACAGGGAGTTGTCCACTTGTCGCAATGGGAATTGATTGCAGGACTTGTACTTGTTCTTTATTCCCTGCTGCTTCAATCACAAATTGATTGTCTTTTACTAAGATCAATGCCCCAGTTTCAGCACCAGCATTTTCCATCAATATTTTCATTAACTTGTCGAGCAAGTTAGCTAAAACAATTTCGCCAGAAATAGCCAGAGATGCTTTTGTTACTGTTGCTAAATCCAGTATTCCTGCCTGACTTTCTACCTGAGTAAAAGCAAGAAGTGTGGGATGCCGATCCACAGGAGTTTCTTTAATAGGCGATCGCACAATTAATTGTGGGTATTTTTCTTCTAAATGCTTGACTTTAGCTAAAGCGCCCCAACGGATATACGCATAGTAGGCATCAGTCATGTATGTTCGCGCGATGCTTTGTTTACCCCATGACAGATAAAACTTAGCAGCTAACTCATAAGCTAATGCTTCTTCGTTGGTGTATTCGTTTTCTTTAGCTAAGGCAATGGCGCGATCATACATTTCAATTGCCTCGACTTTTTCGCCTCTTACCCGATGCCTTTCTGCCTCTACTAAATAAAATTTGTGCAAATGATTCATCGGGGCATGATGCGCCCATGTCTGCATTCTTTCTTGATTACTTTGTACGTGATCGAGAATGCTTTGTTGCTCTGATTGTGGAGTATCAAAATATACCGCTAGCTGTATTAAAGAATCGTAAAAATGGAATAGAGGAATAAGCGGCAATCCTATCATTACCCCCAAATATTTCTCAGTTATGGCAATATTTTCAATTGCTTCTGAATAATTTTCAAACCAGTAACTCAGTAAAAGTTTGTTCCAATATATGTAGGCAACTCCCACTTTGTCGTTTGCTTTCTGGTGTAATGGCAACCTGATCTGCTCATCGCAGGCTCCACCTATTAAAAGGGACGGATTTTCACTTGTTCCGAGTAGATTTAATGTAGCCTGCCAATAGGCTTCATGATAATGAAGTGCTGTTTCTTGCTTGATTTTATGAATAGCATCTCTGTTAATTGCCATCTCTCTTTCAAGCCCAGTCAATTCTTTGCCGCTAAAGTAAGCGAAATAGGAATATAGGAATAGACCATAGCTAGCCCATTCTAAATCTCCCGTTTCCATTCCAATAGAATAAGCTGATAGTAAAGGTTTTAGGCTTTCTCTCAGATGCTCTTTCCAAGGTCGGATAAATATATTTACTATGCCAATTGTCTTAGCTTTGATTTCTTGAACATTTAACTTAGAGACTAGACTTAAAGCCAATTGACCGAACTGATAACCTGCATCAATATCTCCAACAATGCTACAAAGAAGAAGACCATAATTGGCATAAGCAAAGGGAGACACGGAAGCATTACCATATTGGACGGATAAATTTACTTGTTTGCACACCGTCAAAGGCACCAGTTCTGGCGCTGCTATGTAAGCCGCAGCAAAGATACTTGACATCAGCCTCATAGCTGCTAGTTTATAGGGATCGCTCATTTGAGGCAGATCAACTAAGTCTTCAATTCGTAAGCCATTCAACATTGCCGCAGTTTCCTCTAGTCCCTGCCCAATATCTGATGGGGTAGGCGCAGAGGGAAACTCTACCCCCAACAGCTTTAAAACTTGTAGCCCCGTATTAACTGCTTCTAGTAACCGATTCTGCCCCATATAACCTTGAATCTGGACTTCATAGACTTTCACTTTGTCCAGTAGGGTTTTAGCTTGCTCCTGTACTACTTCAATACATCTCTGCATTCGGTCAAAATCACCGCTTAAAAAAGCTGCTTCTGCTACTTCCTCGTACAGCGCTAATGTCAGTTCATACTGACTTTCCCAGCTATCCGATGCCAAGAGTTCTAAACCCACTTCCAAATATTTGACGGCGGAATCATGGGCTGTGGCTGCTTTGGCTTTCTGACCAGCAATTAGATTGAGTTGCGCTAATTCGTATTTTTTGGTTTCAGTTGTAAGTAAGGCAGTACCGTAGTTGAGTTGGTTAACTAAAGCAAAAATATTCTCTTTGCGCTCTTCGGCTGTGGTATTTTGTAGCAGTAATTGACCGATTTTGAGGTGAGTTTGTTTTTTCTGCTCATCTGGAATCAGAGAATATGCAGCCTGCTGTACGCGGTCATGTAAAAACTTGTATTCAACCTTAACATCACTTAAAGCAATTCCGCCTGTTTGTCCCTCTCCAAAAACTAAAGGAATTTTATATTCCTGTGACAGCGGTAAAATCAAACCTGCTTGAAGTGCCAACCACAATTGCGCCGCCGTTACTAAAGAAGATTCTTGATTAACAATTGACAGTACATCTAAATTAAAACTGTTACCAATACAAGCTGCTAGTTTTAAGACTTTTTGTGTATCTGCTGGTAGTTTGCCAATATTTCTCGCTGTTAGTTCAACGACATTTAAATCACTAATACCAATTGCTTGAATTTGTGCGATGTTCCACTGCCATACACCAGCAGAAAAATTATAAACTAACAAATTTTCTTGATAAAGAGTTTTGAGCAATTGAGTTAAGAAGAAAGGATTACCACCTGTTTTATTAAAAAGTAACTCGGCAAGCGGTTTGGTTTTTTCTCTGTCATCAAAAGTATCAGCTACTAATGTTTCTACATCAGATAACTTTAACGGTGCTAACACAATATTATTTACTGTTGCACCAGATGAGTGAATTTTCTCTAAACTCATCATTAACGGATGGGTTGGCGAAACTTCGTTATCTCGATACGCTCCAATCAACAACAAGTATTCGCTATCTGTATCAGTTATTAACAACTCAATTAAATTCAGTGAAGCTGAATCCGCCCATTGTAAATCATCTAGGAAGATAACTAGAGGATGTTCCTTAGTTGTAAATATGCCAATGAATTGTTTAAATACTCGACTAAAACGGTTTTGTGCTTCTGTCGCCCCTAATTCTGGTACTGCTGGCTGAGAACCAATAATTAATTCTACTTCGGGAATCACATCAATAATTATTTGTCCGTTCTCACCTAAAGCAGATAATAATTTTGATTTCCAAGTTTGAATTTGTGCGGCATTTTCAGTTAATAATTGTTTAATTAATGACTGAAAAGCTTGAATTAAAGAAGCATAGGGAATATTGCGCTTAAACTGGTCAAATTTACCTGAGATAAAATAACCGCGTTGTCGCACAATGGGTTTATGAACTTCATTGACTAATACTGTTTTCCCAATACCGGAATAACCCGAAACCAGCATAATTTCAGTAGTACCGCCTGCAACACGCTCAAATGTTGCCATTAGGGTGTTTACTTCTTTTTCACGTCCATAAAGTTTTTGTGGTATTAATAATTGACCTGCTTTATCAGCATTCCCTGGAATAAAATTATCAATTTTCCCGTTAGCTTGTAATTGCATCAAACAGGTTTCTAGGTCAAATTTTAGACCGTCAGCACTTTGATAACGATCTTCCGCATTTTTCGCTAATAATTTCATTACAATCCTTGAAATTACTTCTGGAATTTCAGGATTTATTTGATGCGGTGGTAGTGGTTGTTGAGCAATATGGCAATGAACTAATTCTAATGGTTCTGTAGCCTGGAAAGGCAAGGAACCTGTCAGCATTTCATAAAAAGTAATGCCCAAAGAATAAAAATCTGTGCGATAGTCAATTGAGCGATTCATTCTACCAGTTTGTTCTGGTGACATATAAGCCAGTGTGCCTTCTAATAAGTCTGGATGACTGCAACTGGCGTTTTCTCGCTCTAAACGTGAAGCAATACTAAAGTCAATAAATTTAACAGTATTTGTGGCGGTATTAATAACGATATTGTGCGGTTTAATATCTTTATGAATAATATTATGTTTATGCAGTTCTGCTAGTGCAGAAAGCAGTTGAATAGCTATAGGAAGAAATGATGAAATAGGGATAACTTGAGATTTAATTAAATGATCCAGAGAGTCGCCGCCAAAATCTTCTACTATTAGTGCTAAACCATTCTGATAATTTTCTAGACTATAAACTTTAACTATCCCTGGAATATTTAACGGTTGGAGAATTTGGTATTCGTGGCGCAAACGAGTAATATCTTCTATGGTAGGATATTCAGCGAGCATAGTTTTAGCGATCGCACTAACACGATCTAATTCTCGATAAGCGCGATAAATGACATTGTTTGCCCCTGTGTGAATAGTTTCCGTTAATTGATATCCTGCTAAACTAGCATTCATAAAAATTTTCTCCTAATAGCTATGAGCAATATCTATATTTAGGTTGAGGTAAGATTTTTCACCTCGTGTAACCATGTTGTATAATCCAGTCCTACTGTGGTTTAGGATGGCACTTTAACAACGGGCGATCGCTTAAAAAATTAGCGGCTATAGGTATTTATTACATACAAAAGTTATACTTACTAATAGTTAGGTACTTAAAAACAGACGACTTTAATAGTTATCAGTTAACGCAGACATGACGGTTAACTGATAACAGTTGACTGATAACTAATTTAAGTAAGAGTTAGAAATAAAATTATGCCCTGAAACTCAGATTAAGTTAGCTTGTGTATAGTATGCCCAAAAATCTTTCAAATTTTGATTTGTATATAAATTTTATAAATTCTTCCAGTGAAAGCTCAAATCCCTGACACTGATTACGAATTAGGCGATGCAAGCTATTCACAAGGATTTACAATCTTTAAATATAATTACTTTTATTAATAAACGATTTACAAAAATTAACTTAAATAGCAGTACATCATCATGGTTTTGAAATAGTTTTTTAAATTTTCCTCAAATAAAAATTAAGCGTAAGTTTTATTATAGCGGTCAGCAGTCAGCTATTAGCAGTCAGCTTTTTTAACAGAAATGCAGATGATATTTGAATAAAACTGGCTGGATATCCTCTTCTCTCCTCCCTCCCCCCTCCTCTCTTGCGATCAAACTGCTAAATGTTTCTCATTAATTAGTTGATATTCTTCACTGCTACTTGTAGGAGTTTTAGCTGTCTGTTGAGTAAGTTTTTGACCAATTAAAATAGAGCGCATGACTCTTTCTGTTGCTTGAGTGAGTAATTCGGGTGCATTGGCGATCGCATCAGTTAAATCACAAGGTTGATCCAAAATATTAAAAAATGTATCAATGCCATGCTGATAATTCATTTCAGCATCTTTGCCAATTGAACCAACTAAAGCAATCACAGGTAAATTATATTTTTTAGCGCGTCTTGCTACTTCTGCGGGAATTTTACCTTTCGGTGTTTGGCGATCAATGCAACCTTCGCCTGTAATTACTAAATCAACATCATGCAATAAACTATCAATTTCCAAATATTTCATCACAATGTCATAGCGAGAATGCAGCTTTGCACCTAGCAGGGCGTGTAAACCTGTGCCTAATCCCCCAGATGCGCCACTTCCTGGCATTTCTCGCACATCTATTCCCAAATCGCGGTCAATTACAGTCGCATAATTATCTAATGCTGTAGCAAGTTTTTCTACTGTTTCTGGGGATGCACCTTTTTGGGGGCCAAAAACTCGCGCCACGCCATGATCGCCGCATAAAACATTATGCCAATTGCAAGCAACATCAATTTGCACTGATGCTAGTCGAGGATCGCGATCGCTCATATCAATTCGCGCTAATTTTGGCAGTTCACCACCACCTAACCCTAATTCGTTTCCATCTGCATCTAGTAAATGCACACCTAACGCTTGTGCCATACCTGCACCACCATCATTTGTGCCAGAATCACCACAGCCAATTAATAAGCGTTCAGCACCAGCATCCAGGGCAGCTTTAATTAATTCACCAACACCATAAGTAGTAGTGACGAGAGGATCGCGGACATTTCGAGGAACAAGCCGCAATCCTGCGGCGGCTGCCATTTCTAATATTGCTGTTTTGGTATCTGTACCACCCAAAAAACCAAAATGCGATTTTACAGGCTGTCCTACAGGCCCCGTAACCGTAAGATGGTGTAATGTACCGCCTGTTGCTGCAACTAAAGCTTTGGTAAAACCTTCACCACCATCAACCAAAGGCGCTTTTTGAATTTCCGCATCAGGTAAAACTCGCAGTATGCCTGTAGCGATGCAATCTGTTACCTCGTCTGCTTCTAAGCTTTCTTTAAAACCAGAGGGCGCTATTAAAATACGTAAGGACATAAGCATCTCCTGGTGTTGATGTTTGTTATCGGATTACGCTAATTGTGAGAATTAAATCTTATAAGTGTGTATACCTACGGTTATAATTGCCAGGATGATCTTTATCAGTTAACAGTCAAAATCTCCCTGATCTCCTCTGTCCTCCTCACTGATTGCGTAAAGGCAATTGCATTTGAACATAAGTTCCTTGATTGGGTTGACTATTAATTATCAAATGACCGCCGTGTTGTTCAACAATTGCTTTAGTAAGTTTTAATCCGACAGTGGGCTGAGTGCGATACTCCTGCGGAGTCGCTACGCGAACGCTATCTAAACTAGCAAAAGCTTGATTAATTAATGGCTGTTCAATTCCTTTGCCGTTATCCGCTACTTCGATAATTAATTGCGTGCCTTCATCAGCTATAGATGCACGTATTCCTAAACGTCCTCCTTGTTCTGGTAGGGCATTAATCGCATTGCGGATTAACTCTGCTAAAGCTTCGCGCAACTTTAATTTATCTACAACTGCTTGATTAACTTCTGGTGCGATATCTAATTCAAAACTAACCCCGCTTTGCACTAACTGATCGTGAAAACGAAGTAAGACTTCGTAAAGTAAAGCTCTAATATCAGTTCTGGCTAAATTCAGATCTAAGGGAAAACCAAACTCTGTAATTCGCGATACTGCTTGTAATAAATCATCAAGTTGTGCGATTAAATCTTGCTTTTGTTGAACAGCCGTAGCACCATTGCCATTAGATTCATTATCGCTATGAAGTTGAGTAACACGCGATCGCAACTGCGATACTAATTGATGTAGCATTAACCGCGATGGCATATTTTCTAATGTTACGCCATCATTACTATCATTTGCGTTAACTGGTACAGCCGTAAGTCCTAAATACTGCTCACGTTCTCGCATTGCTTCCAGCATATTATTAAAAGCTTTATTAATCGCACCTATTTCATCTGAACGTTCTGCATCTAAACGTCGTTGCAAATCGCCTTTAGCTACATCATCAAGTGCTTGTTCAATTTCCCGCAAAGGTGCGAATAAATCAGCAGCTAGATAAGCTGCTAATAGTAATATTAAAGAGATAGTACCGAAAGATGCGATCGCTAACACTAATTGCGCCGTTTCTCTAGTATTCCGAACTTGATTTGAAACGACCTGACGATAATTTCGGTCAGATTCTACCGCCTGATCTGTAAATTTTTGAAAATCTACAAAATTTTTATCTTCCAGTTTCCCTTCCATCAAAACTGTAGCTTCTTTTCGCCTACCTGCTTCAACTAACTTAAAAGCTGTACGCGCCTCTTTTATTAATTGGTTATAAGCATTACGCACCTGTTGTACTTGTTGTTTTTCTGCATCTGTATCTGCTAATGCAGCCCAACGCTGAAAATCTGCCTCTGCTGGGGCTAAATATTGATCAAACTCCTCTCTAGAATTAGGATCATCTCCTGTTACTGCATCAGGAACTTCTTTAAAAGCACGAAACACGGCTGCTCTTACCCGTTGTAACAACAAACTGCGTTGGTAATGCCTTTGTAATTGTTCATTACTTCCTTGCCATTTTAGCGTTGACCATCCAGTTACCCCCGCCGTCACCAATGCAAGTAAAGCTAAACCACTAAATGTAGATAATAATTTTTGTCGTAACTTCATAATTTTAAACCTATCCAACGCCAGTAACCGTAATAAAACAGCATTATTAGCACTAAATGAACAATTAACAACACTGCACTTAAACGTAATAAATCTGAAGGTTGATAAGTTTCACCTTCTAACTCTTGAAACATTAACAACGCTTTAGAACTAACAGGAAAAGTTAAACAATAATCCATTCCTACAGTGCCAATAAATAAAACCGCAACTGGATTTAGTTGCAAACTGCTCCCCAGGTATAACAAAGCAGGTACTAACGCCGCCGCCCTCGCAGTATGCGAAGTCATATATATATGAGAAGTTAGGGAAATAAACGCCAGCAACAGTAGAATTAACGGACGTGATTCCGCAGAGGCAATATTGCTAATTGCGAAAATTTGATCGATAATCCATTGCGCTGCACCTGAATCAATTAATGCCCGTCCTAAAACCAAAGCAGCACCAACAAAAATAATTAAATTCCAAGAAACTGCTTTCAGTCCTTCTTTCCACTTCAACACCCCAAATCCAGGCAAAGTTAATACCAAAGCACCCACGACACTAACTGTGGCAATCTCTAATCCATGCCAACTTTCTGTTAGCCATAGTGCCATCATTACTCCAACTACAATTAGTGTTTTCCACTCAGCTACAGACAAAGGTTTTTGTTTAAATTGTGGTATTTCTAAGGAACGGTCAAGGCGATTTTTATCTAAAAATAACCGCATAACTACCCAACAAGACGCATAACTTGCAGCAGTTCCAAATGGCAAACCATAAAGCGCCCATTGAGTAAATGAAATGCGTTGTTTAGAAATTTGATTGAGTAAATCGTTAGCAACTAAATGAGAGCCTGCGCCTACTAATGCCACAATTGTTGATACTAAAATAATTGTTGGCATCAATATTGCTAAAGCACGGATAATTTTTCTATCCTGTGCTGCATCTGCAATACTCCGAAAAACTGGAATAGCTACGGCTGCACGTCCAGAAGTAGAAGGAATTAAAAAAGACAAGGGAATTAATACTGTTGTCAGTAGCCAAAAAACACTCCGAACAGTTTTTGCTCTAGCTACAACTAATTGAGTTAGTCGCGCAGCTAAACCCGTTTTTTGAACCGCACCCCCCAAAATAAACGCACCAATCATTAACCAAACTACATCTGAAGCAAGGGCATCAAATAACTGTTCTTGGGGGCTACCACCAGCCAAAATTAACAACATCATTGTTAGCAGCGCAATATAATCTGCACTGATAGATGTTGTTGACCACAAAATCGCCGCTAAAATAAAGGCGAATAATGCTAAACGTGCCTGTATTGGTAGGGAAGCTGGCAACAAGACAGCAATACCAGCCGTAATAGTAAGGGCTAAAGGTAATGCCGCATCTACTACCCAACGGAAACGGCGAGGGCGGGGCTTTTTAGCCGTTACCTGTTTTGCCTCAAAGCGTGTCCAAATACTTTCTTTACTAGATTTAGCAGTGTTGCTGGCAGTTTTTGTGGTAGAAACTTTCCCCATTCTTCCTCTGCTAAAAGCTCATTAGTTCATTTCAAGCTTTTAATGAGTATTAATACCTCTATCTGTGGGTTTATAAATTAATTTTTTTGCCTCAGTCTTAAAAAAGTTACTTTTGTTACCTTTTTGCAATATATATCTGGGGAATTATGGCAAGTACTTTCAACATTTTTTAACATAGCAGCAAAAGGAGTTAAAGATTTGAACCAAAGCCCTAATTCCTTAAAATTATTCCGAAGGATAAATTTATGAGCAAACAGCGTGCAACAGATTTTTTAGGTAGTCTCAGAAGTGGTATTTGGTTTTTCGGTATTTCTTCTTGGCTATTTGGAATCGTAGATAGAAGTATTGCTTCTTTATCCGATGGTTATCTATCTGCGTTAGATATCACTCAATTATTTACCGCCGCTTTCTTCTTTGTGAGTTGGCTGTTTCTCAAGCCGATATCTCGGCGTTAACATTGGGTAAGTAATTTGGAGGGTTAAATATTATACCATTTTATGTTAAGTTAGCTAATATATAGCAAATTTAATTTAAAGTGATCGAGAAGCCAATTTTATTTTTTATATCAACTATAGTCGTTTATGAGTGTGGTGCTGCTGTTTGTACCATTAACTTTAAATTATGTCCTTGAGAGAATAAATGTGCGATCGCATCAGCACGATGATTATGCTCAAATTGCTTAAGTATCTTTTGTTATCGCTTTATTTTCAAATCTTACTCAATGATTATTTGTGATTAATTAAGTATGGGAAGTAGACAAAAATTTATTTGATTGCAATAATTGCTCAAAAGCTTTAACTGGTAAAGGACGGCTAAATAAATAACCTTGCATAGCATCACAACCTTGTACTAATAAAAATTTTAATTCTTCTTCAGTTTCTACCCCTTCAGCAATCACATTTAAATTTAAGCTACGTGCCATTCCAATTAAAGCTTGAGTTAGAGCAGCAGTCTTGGGATTACTGGTAACATCTTTTACAAAAGCTCTGTCAATTTTTAATGTATCAAAATTAAAGTCTTGTACATAGCTTAAAGAAGAATATCCAATTCCAAAATCATCAATAGAGATGCAAATCCCTAATGATTTAAAGTTATTCATAATTTGAATTGCTGACTTGACATTTTTCATAATCGTGGTTTCAGTCAACTCTAACTCTAAACAAGTAGCATGAAGATTTGTTTTAGACAAGGTATCAAGAATTATAGCGGTAAAATCTTTTTGATTAAACTGAACTGCTGAGACATTCACGGCAATTTTAAAATTAGAAAATTTTGGAAATAAATTTTGCCAATTTTTTATTTGCTGACAAGCAGTTCTTAACACCCATTCACCAATAGGAATAATTAAATTAGTTCTTTCAGCTATTGGAATAAATTCTACGGGAGGAATTAAACCTTGTTCTGGTTGATGCCAACGCAATAGAGCTTCTGCACCAATTATTTTGCCAGTCTGAAGACTAATTTGAGGTTGGTAATAAATCTCAAATTCTTGCCGTTCTAAGGCAAGACGCAAACTAGATTCCAATTTTGTTTGATTAGAATTATTTGGGAACTGAGATTTTACTGAGCGTTTGTATTCTAGTGCGATCGCTTGCCTTTTTTTCAGTCGAGTAGTGATTATTCCTAGCAGTTCATCAGGTTGATATGGTTTAGTGAGATAATCATCAGCCCCCAAATTCATTCCTTGGCGAAAGTCAGATTTCTCAGCTTTAGCAGTCAAAAAAATAAAAGGAATTGTTGCTGTTTCTAAATTTTGACGCAGGATATTTAAGACACCATAACCGTCAATATCTGGCATCATCACATCACAAATAATTAAATCTGGCTTTTGTTTCTTGGCAAGCTCAACGCCGATAGTACCATTAGAAGCATTGATAGTATCAAAACCTTCTGCATCTAATAAATCCAAAATATTTTCCCTGACTAATTCTTCGTCTTCAATTACTAAAATTGTATTCATAAAACCTTTAACCTACTATTTGAGTGAAATAATTAGACTTGTTGCAAAAATTATTTTCTTGGGTTTCAGGATTTAAATTAACCGCCGATATAGCGCGCAGCGCTTCCGGTAGGGTACGCAGATGAAATACAAAATTGCTCAACTTATGCCAGTGGTCTTTGCTCAGATTATCTATTCCTTACTATCGTTTTACCTGTTTTCAATTCATAAGTATGTCGTCATAATTATGAATTAAACTTACGCCTGTTTCCTCCTCCTGCTTTCCTGCAATCCTCATTCTGTACTTAAAATACTGAATTCCTGATTTTATTGCCATAAGGGTAGGCTGACAGTGATCTGCGTACCTACTCCAGCCTCACTACTAATAGCAATCTCTCCCCCCTGTAAGTCCACACACTTTTTAACAATCGCCAGTCCCAAACCACTTCCAGGGATTGTTCCAACATTACTAGCGCGTTGGAAAGATTCAAATAGTCCTTGTTGATCTGCTAGGGGAATACCAATACCGTAGTCTTGCACCTGAAAAACTGCCGTTTGATTTTCATAACTTAGCTGAAATAGCACTTTGCTCCCAACAGGAGAATATTTAAGAGCATTAGAGAGCAAATTACTCAAAATCCGTTGAAGCAGGTTTTGATCCATGCAGGCATCAGCATCAGTATCAGGACTAATAAACGTAATCGGATGTTGAGCGTTATCAGTCAGTTCCAAATCTGCAATGATTTCTCGGCAAAATTGCACTAAATTGATGGGATGTGGGTGAGACTCAAGTTTATCCGCATCTGCTTTTCCTAAAAGCAAAATATCATTGAGTAAATCAGTCATGCGTTGTCCAGCAATTTGAATGCGTTGAAAATGGATCAGTTTTTTTTCTTCAGTCCACTTGTATCTGTAAAGTTGTAGGAGGTTGGCTGAGGAAAGCATGATAGTTAGCGGAGTGCGGAACTCGTGGGAAGTCATTGAGACAAAGCGAGACTTGAGTTCACTGAGTTCTCTAGCTTGTTCTAAAGCTTTCTGCATCTGAGCTTCTACTCGCTTGCGCTCAGTAATATCGCGTTTGACAGCTACATAGTTAGTAATTACACCTGTTGAACTATGTACAGGAGAGATAGTTGCTTCTTGGTCATAAACTGAGCCATCTTTACGTTTGCCAATCATAGTGCCAGTCCATACTTGACCACTGGAAACCGTATCCCAGATCATTTGATAGAAAGCATCATTATCTTCTCCTCTTAAGAAAGTTGCAGGAGTTTGTTGTTGCACTTCTGCTAATGTATATCCTGTCAATTTTTCAAATGCTGGATTAACATACTGAAATCTAGCCTGAGCATCAGTAATTTCAATCGCATCTGCTGCTTGTTCTACCGCAGTAGCTAACATAGTACTTGTTTCTTGCGCTTGCTGACGTTGAGTAATATCTCGTGAAGCAACGTGAATTTCTATAATACCTGTTTCATCCCATACACTACGAACGGTTGATTCAAACCAAATATAGCGACCATCTTGATGACGGATGCGATAACTAATTGTGTAAACATCTGGTTGGTTTAAAGTGTATTCATGGATTCGTGCGATCGCAGCTAAATCATCTGGATGGAATAACTCATAAGACATAACACCTACAAGGTCTTCCGGCTGATATCCAATCAATGTATAACAAGCTGGTGAAACATACAGATAAGTTCCATCTGGAGTATGGCGTGAAATCATATCAGTAGAGTTTTCAGCTAACAGCCGAAACCGTGCTTCACTTTCTCTTAATGCTGCCTCAACTTTTTCACGTTCAGCAATTTCTTGAGAAAGTTGAACAATACTTTCTCTTAATTCAGCAGTACGCTCTACTACTCGAATTTCTAGTTCATCTTTAGCTTGTTGCAGAGCAGTTTCGGCACGTCTACGCTCTGTAATGTCATGAATAATTGAGTAAAGTAATATTTTTCCTTGAATATAGATGGGACTGCTGTAAACTTCCACATCTCTAATTTCTCCATCAGCAAGTTTGTGGCGAAATAAAAAGTATGATCGCCGCTCTGAAAGTGCGTTTTGCATTTCTACAGCTACTTGTTCTTCCAACAATATATTGATATCTGTTATTTTGAGTTGTTTAAGATATTCCAGTTGGTAGCCGTAGAATTTAGCTGCTGCTGGGTTAGCGTCTACAATTTTTCCAGATGCAGGATCGATCAACAATTTGAGCGCCTGATTATTCTCAAACATTTGCCGATAGCGTTGCTCACTTTGGCGTAACGCTTCCTCAGTTTGCTTACGCTGTGTAATATCTTCATAAGTACCTAAAACACCGATGATATTACCTTCAGGATCATGAAGGGGAATTTTATTAGTTTCTATCCAAGCGTGTCTACCATCTGCTTGGATGTGAGTTTTGATGATGTGATACTGGGGTCTTTTGGTTTCGATTACCCGTTGATCCACTTGGCGAGAAAATTCAGCTTCTTCCTGGGTAAAACACAATTCGTAATCAGTTTTACCAGCTATTTCTTCAGGCGCTATTAAACCAACATCAATAGCAAAATTATAATTACAACCTAAATAAACAGAGTTTTTATCCTTCCAAAATATCCCTTGTGGAATACTATTCATAATCAACTGCAAGCGCTGTTGAGAAAGTTTTAGTGCCTCTTCTGTCTGACGGCGATCGCTAATATCTTCAACTACACTAATAAAATACTCAGGCTTACCAGATGGCGATCGCACTAACGAAACAGTTAAGTTAATCCAAATAATTGAATGATTTTTGCAAACATAGCGCTTTTCAATTGAATAATTTGAAATTTCATTGGTTAACATCTGACGAAAATACTTCAGATCAAGATCTAGATCTTCAAGAAAAGTAATATCTTGAAAGGTTAGCTCTCGCAATTCTTGATATGTATAGCCAACAATCTCACAAAGCTTTTGATTAACCCGTAACCATTGACCATTAATGCCTATATGAGCAATACCAACACCAGCTTGCTCAAAAGTAGCTCGAAATCTATTTTCACTTTCTTGCCAAGCTTTTTCTATATGGTGGCGTTCCTGGGCTAAACAAATTGCTGCTGCTGCTGCTTGTAATAAATCTACTTCTGATGGTTTCCATGCTCGTGCTTCTAAGCAATTATCAAAGCCTACAAAACCAAAAAAATTACCATTAACTATCAAAGGTAAAATTAAAATTGATAATATACCTTGAGGCTCTAAAATCAACCGTTCCGAATCTGGAAATTCTGTCACAATTCCAGCAATGATTTCCCCCAATGTTAAGGCTTTTGCCCAACGAGGAAAAAATTCATCATAAGATAAATTTTGTAACTTTTCGTTATCAATTTCTGGTTTGATGCCTTCGGCACACCACTCGGCTCGTTGACTCATTAATAAATTATCCGCAGCATCCAGATAATTTTCAAATAAATAAGTGCGACTAGCACCTGCTATTTTTCCTAATATTTCCAAAATTTGGGAATAGCAATCTTGGCAATTAGGATGTATTAACAATAGGCGCTGAACTTCTACAAGTGCAGCTAAATAATTTTCCCGTTGTAACAATTCTAGTTCTATTTGTTGATGGTAATTTATATCAACGCAAGAGCCAATATAACCAATAAAATTACCGTTAGTATCGAATCTAGGTACACCTGTATCTAATATCCAGCGATACTCACCATCAGTACGCCTCAGACGATATTCCATTTTGAATTTTTGGCGCTGATTAAAAGCTGATAGATAAATATCTAAATAGCGTTGAAAATCTTCAGGATGAACTCCTTGTGTCCAACCATTTCCAAGTTCTTGTTTTAATGTACGTCCAGTGAATTCTAGCCAAGGTTGGTTAAAGTAATAACGAAGCGCATCTGTTCGTGACATCCAAATCATTACAGGCGCGGTCTCAGTCATTTTACGAAATTCTTGTTCGCTGTCTAGTAATTCATTCCTTAAGGGCTGATGCTGCTGTTGCAGTTCGGCTGTAAGTGTTTGTAATTCGGTTAAAATTGTTGCCAGATCAACAGCGCTTATTTCTGGTTCTATTGGCTGTGAACGTATTTGACTGATAAATTGCTGGCAATCACTCAAACGCTGTTGGATATTTTCTATTCTCTGGTCGAATTTTTGCACGTTCACAGCGTAACTCCTAAGATTCAGAACTAGGGAAGCGTTTCGCGCTTGTTTCGCCATCCTAGTAGAGATTGAGGGTATATTAATTCTACTCCTCCCTAATCTCCTTAGCAGTTTCCGCATTATTTGAGTCAATTAACAATGCCATTCAAAAAATAAATCATTCAGGCAGCAATTCAAGAATCGAAGCTTGTTTAATCTTCATTTCTTGAATCAAAAGGTGCATCTGTTATTGGCATCACCAGTACTTTATCAACTCGATTGCCATCCATATCCATGACTTCCAAACGTAAACCATTCCACTCAAAATGATCCGCAGCAGTAGGAATACGACCGAGTTGCATAATTACAAAGCCACCCAATGTATGATAATTGCCTCTTTGCTCGGCAGATATCTCATCAGCCTCGAACAGTTCCACAAATTCTTCAACAGACAACATCCCATCTAGCAACCAAGAACCATCTTCTCGTTGCACAATTAGCGGCTCTTCGTGCTGTTCAATTGAAGGAAGATCGCCGACTATTTCTTCTAAGATATCGTTGAGAGTAACTAATCCTTGAATAACGCCGTATTCGTCTACTACTAAGGCAATATGAGTACCAGTTTGCTTGAATAACTCTAAAACTTTCAAGCCACGAGTACTTTCTGGCACATATAATGGTTGTCGCAAAGATACAGTTAGATCAAGTGATTGACTGGCGAGACAGCGAGATAACAAATCAGTGACATGAATTACGCCTAAAGCGTGATCCAGGTCGCCTTGGCAAACTGGAAACCGAGAATGACCGCTATCGAGCATTTTTAGGCGGTTGATCTCAGAAGAATCTTCTAAATCCAGCCAGATAATATCAGGTCTTGGTGTCATTAAAGCACTAATGCGGCGATCGCCCAAGCGAAACACCCGTTCTACCATGTCTTGTTCTGCTTCCTCAAACGTCCCCGCTTCTGTACCTTGCTCGATCAAAACTTTGATTTCTTCTTCAGTTACTTGTGGGTCTGTTGATGGTTGGATGCCAATCAAACGTACTACTGTATCAGTTGAAGCACTTAAGATATGAACAATAGGGGAAGCAACCTTAGCAAACATCCGCATGGGGATGGCGAGAGCAGCAGCAATGCGTTCTGGGTTGTTTAATGCCAAGCGTTTAGGAACTAATTCGCCAATCACCAGCGTTAGATAGGTGATTAACATAATGGCTATTGTAGAAGCGATCGCATCACTATAACGCGCTAGTAAAGGAACATTTTTTAAAAGAGGCAGTAGCCTCTTAGATATCGTTCCTTCACCGAAAGCACCAGACACGATAATAATTAGTGTTATCCCCACCTGAACAGTAGCCAGAAACTGATTAGGATCGTTAGCCAGCTTCAATGCCACATTAGCTTTGGCATCTCCCTGGTTAGCCATATTTTGTAGTCGCACCTTCCGCGACGAGACAATAGCCATCTCTGACATCACAAAAATGGCACTCACGATAGTCAAAAGAAGAATAATTAAAATTTCGATAGTTGGGGACATTTCTCAAGATGCCGATGGCTCGGTAAACTGGCTACTAGGATGTAATCTTAGTATCAAAACTTAACTGTTCTAATAGAAGACCCTGAAGTTATCATACCGAGTTGCATTCCAACTACTTTACCTTTTAGCGCAATTCATCCCACGCGCAAACAAAATACCGTCTAATATTTAAATTGCCGATTTATGCGCTTTGACTATGACTACTGCTGTCAAAACTGATACTACATTTACTTCTAAACTCGTCAATGGGTTACTATCCGTTAAGCCCTTAGCAAATTTAGCCAAGCAGCAAGCTCGTACAATGATGATTAAGCGGGCAGAAAAAATTGGAGTATATTGGCGGCAAGAAGTAGAAGATTTACAAAAAATTGACTGGGATAAATACTTAGCTGAAGTAAAAAACCCCGATCTCACTTATCCTGAATACTATCTGCGGACATTCCATGCCTATGATGAAGGTAATTTAGGCTGGTTCCCTGCATTAGAGGTATCAGTTGCCGCCCGTGCTGTTCATGCTGGAATTTGGCAAGGTGCTGGTGCAGAAGGTGATGCCAAGCTACGGGAAAGTTACCATGAGGTACTGAAAAGCTCATTTACTAACGCACCTAAAGATATTTTAGATGTAGGTTGTAGTGTGGGGATGAGTACTTTTGCACTGCAAGAACTTTATCCTCAAGCAAATATTACAGGTTTAGATTTATCCCCTTACTTTTTAGCCGTTGCACAATACAACTCACAACAACGCCATGCCAATATTAAGTGGGTTAATGCTGCGGCTGAAAATACTAATTTACCAGAAGCTTCATTTGATTTAGTTTCTACATTTTTGCTGTATCACGAACTACCACAGTTTGCCAGTAAAGAGATTTTCCGTGAAATGCGACGTTTACTGCGTCCTAATGGGTATATATCCATCATGGATATGAATCCCAAATCAGAAATTTATTCTAAAATGCCGCCTTACATCTTAACTTTGCTGAAAAGTACCGAACCCTACTTGGATGAGTACTTTTCTTTTGATATTGAACAAGCGTTAATAGATGCTGGTTTTAACAAACCTATTATTACCTGTAATAGCCCACGTCACCGCACGATCATCGCACAGGTAAGTTAGGATTGCTAAAATTGTAGGCGATAGGATTAATAGGCTATTTATAGAAGTAGAGACGCGAAATTATGCGCTACGCGAACGCGTCTCTACATTATGTGCAATTAACAGATAAATTATTCCAAAAACCAGTCCCTCTAATCTCTGTAATTACGAGTAGGAGTAATTTTATGGCAATACTTTACGAAGATGAGTATGTTACTTGTGATGATGATGCTATAACCATTCATCAATACTACTTTCCTTTCGGCAGTAAGCGAATTCCCTATACAGCTATCCAGCGCATTGAAGAAGAGCCAATGGATTTGTTGATGGGAGGTTTGAGACTTTGGGGCATGGGTTTAGCACCTTATTGGTTTCATTTGGATGTGCAACGCCCAAATAAAAACCGCTTAATTGTAGTTGATTTCGGTGAGTGGATTAAAGCTGTAATTACACCCGCTAATCACAATGCTGTCATGCAAATTTTACGAGAAAAGACAACTATGTTTTAGAGCCTATCTTTCAAAATCTATTTGATGGTGAATAAACCTCTATATTTATCTGTGTCCATCTGTGTTTATCTGTGGTAAAAATCTCTTTCAACCAGTTGTCGGATAGGTTAGAAATATTCTACCTCTACACAACTGCTGGCGTATTAACTCCCAAGCGTTTAAACATTGCTTCCCTTGCCTGATTTGCCAAAGTATCATCTAACGATGAAAGTGATATTTCAGTTTGATACTTTTGCTTAAATGCTGTCTGAATTAACCAATCTGCGAGAAAGGGATTTTTGGGTAATAAGGGGCCATGAGAATAAGTGGCGATCGCATTGCGATAAAATGCTCCTTCCATCCCATCTTCCCCATTGTTGCCATACCCTTTAACCACGCGCCCCAACGCTTCCACTTTCCCTAAATAAGTTCTACCGCCATGATTTTCAAAACCAATGATTAGCGGTACACTACCCAACATTTTTTCTAAATCCTGTGCCAACTGAGATGCACTTACCTCAATCACCACATTACCAATACACCGCTTTGCATCTGCCCCAGGATGCTTAGTCACCAAATCTAACAAACCAAGTCCGTCAATGCGTTCACCCAAAGCAGGTTCATAGTAGTGTCCTAGTAGTTGAGGTGAGCCACAAGTAAACACCCCAGGCGTACCCGCTTCTAGTTTTTCCCGCATTGCATCTGCCTTGGCTCCGCTTAAATCACGCATGACAATTTCTTGCTGCCTGTCTTGTGCGCCACCACCAACGATCACGTCTACTTTGTGTATATCTTCTACAGATGCGTTTTGATCTAAGGGTAAAACTTGCACATTGTAACCCCGCCATTGTGCGCGTTGTTGTATGCAAATCACATTACCGCGATCGCCATAGGTACTCATTAAATTAGGGTACAGCCAACCAATTGTTAGTTCAAACTGCTCAGTATTCATCCTACCTCCAGCAAATATTTAAAGAATCTTACGCCCAGTTAATATTTCTCTTACTTCCAACATTGCCGAATAAGTAGGCACAATATGAAGGGTTTCATCTGCTGAAGTGTGTTCTAAAGCAGTGGCGATCGCTTCATTTAAATCTTCTTTTACAATTAAATTCAATTTACTATCTAAATTCTTTTGGCTATAACGTAGACGCAAAGCCATATCATAGACGCGATCGCCACTGACAACAATCGTCCCCCCTAACTCCACTAACTTCTCTGTATCTACATCCCAAATCCAAGATACATCTGTACCATCAGGTGTTCTGTCATTCAACACCATCAAAGTTGTAGATGCCTTACCTGCTGCTTTAATTTGATTAACAGCGCGGATAGTTTCATTCAACCCGACGGGATTTTTAGATAACAAGATTCTAACTTTTTTGCCGTTATACTCTAATTCTTCAGCACGACCAAAAGCAGCTTGAAAGTTTTTAATTGTCTCTAAAATAACCTCTTTTGCAACTCCAATTTTTTGCGCTGCCAACACAGCCGCGAGAGTATTGTATTTGTTATAAATTCCAATTAAAATCTGTGGCCATTCTCGACTATCAATTGCTAAATTGCTTTTCTTAAAACTACAACTAGGACATTTAAAATCACCCAAATGAGATAAATAAACACCTTGATAATCTAAGCGATCGCCACAACTAGGACAATAAATTGAATCTACCGCATGGGGGATTTCTTCTAAATATTCCTTTGGCTCACTCAAGCCAAAAGATAAAATATTTTGTGGTAACTGCTGACCTAAATAAGATAACGTTGGGTCGTCACCATTCAAAATTACCGCCGTTTCAGTGGGTAACTGTGCGATGACTTTTTGCCAACGCTGACTAATTAAATCTACTTCACCATATCGATCTAACTGATCGCGAAATAAATTCAAACACAAAATATACTTAGGCTGAATTTGTAGTACTACCTTGGGTAAGGCATTTTCATCTACTTCTAAGATTGCATAATCAGCTTTTAGCTTACCTGTAAGATTAGTATCATCCAGCAATGCAGTAATTAACCCATTTTGGAGATTAGCTCCTGTAGAATTATGGGTAACACGCCAGCCCGCACGCTCTAGCAGTGTTCGCAATAGCAGGGATGTTGTAGTTTTCCCATTCGTCCCAGCAATAATAATTACACCGTATTTAACTTGACGACATAGCAGCGACAGTACTTGAGGCTGAATGCGTACTGCGATCGTACCTGGGAGAACACTCGCTGCTCCCAAACGTAATAATCTAATCGCAGATGTAATCGTTTTTGCAGCAAATACTGCGAGACTTAGCTGCACTCTGTCTATCGGTTTGATTCCCACACCTACATCCTTAACTATCCCAACACCTAGCAGCGAAGCCGTGCCTTACTATTTTTAACATTGCCAAGTGATAAAATCCTTGAAATTGGCTCAGTCGCATCAAGCGCGATGATTCAAATCAAAGACTGGGGCAAATTTTACCCTACCTGACTGTAGCAGATATCTACCATTGAGCATAATTACTTGTTTATAGCAGTAGGGGCGGGTTGACAGAACAGCTTATATTCATATCAACAATAGTCATAAACCCGCCCTTACTTTCTGTTGTATGAGGCTGTATAAAGATTAGACATCGACACAAATTAAAGGTGCGTTACCTAATAACCCTTGTAGAGAGGTACCATGTTATGTTTCTACTTTCATTGGTACGTCTCTACATTCATTTCAGGTACTTAATAAAAAGTGACACTGCTTTTTAACCAACAGTGCCACTTTTTATTAGTGCTTAATTATTTTTGATTCAGCACGTAAAATGTTGAATTTACCACAAAGCTCTCACAGGGCGAGATTGTACTCGGCGAGTAGTATTTACCGTAGTATTAGACGGCTGAGTGGTTGTAGGCGATACAGTAGTAGTTTGAGAAATAGAAGTACGGCTTTCTACTACAGTTGAGTCGCTATTTTGACCCATCATCTCTGGCTGACCTGTAGTACCGATACTATTATTGTTAGTCATCATGGTAGATTGCTGTGTTCCATTTACTAATGAAACAGTAGTACTTCCACCATTCATCATTACAGAAACGTTCATCCCTGGAACTAGATTTAAGCGGTCTATATCGGCTCTACTAAGTACTACATCTCTGGTTGAACCGTCGGGCATCGTGATAGTCAGGACATCACCAACAATACTTCTCACCGTACCGTTCATCATCCCAGTAGATGCCATATTGTTATTTGCCGTTTCGATAAAGACATCCCCGTTACTACCGCTAGTCATTGACCTAGCGGTAACTATCATTCCTTCTCGTAGGTTGAGTTGTGTCCTTTGCTCTTTGCTAACTGTAACTGAACGGGTTGTACCGTCAGGTAATTCCAAGGTGACAACATCGCCAACAATATTTCTGATGACACCTCTCATCCCTTGCTGAGACATCATGTCCATGCTAGTATTAGCTGCCATTGCACTGCTATTCATCCCACTAGCTAAGGCAACGGTTGTATTGCCGTTACTGCCCATTGTCGCAACGATGGGCATTCCAATTTGCAAGTTTAATCTTTGGGAATCTGCTCTAGAAATGGTGATATCTCTCAGTTCACCACTAGCTAAACGTATCCTGATGGTATCACCAACTATACTAACGACAGTGCCTTGAACTGATTGTCCGGCTGTCATATTAACCGTAGTAGTTCCTGTCTGACTCATCTGGTTAGAAGTTTGAGCCATAACTGGATAGCCAGAGATGGCAAACAGCAACAACGACAGACTTGTACCACCGACTATCTTTATTTTTTGAAAACTCATTGCAACCTCACCAAAGAAAAAGTTTTTTTATAGATAAATCTGTCGATTGAGTCCTTCAGTAGCAAGCCATCGTCTAGACCCTAATCAACTACCAATAATAAGCTTGATGGTTAAAAAATATCTCTGCCTAGAGGCATTAGTCATTAGTCGTATAACAGCAGTTAAAATTGGAGGCTTTAATCAAGAAAAACATTAACAATTGAGCTTAGTAAACCAGCCTTAAGCCATAAATTACATCTATAAAAAGAAGGATGTATAAAACTTACACCTTATATAGATTTAACTTGCTATCATGGAAAAGTAAAAATTGTTTAAGAAATAATAAATTTAACAGCAATGATTAAAGGTAATTTGGGATTTAAAAGCTGCTTATTGTTAGGCTTAAGTGCAGCAGTATTACTTTGCTCGGTTCAGCAACAGGTTACTGCTACCCCAACAACTACCACGACAACTAATCAAGAAACAAGACCTCTGACAAATTTGCCTCCTATTGAGGAACCAGGGCCACTTCTACCTTATAAAGAACCATCATCTGTTAATAAGGATCAGAAAGCATCATCTGTTACTCCCAAGTTGGCTACTCAGTTAGTGATTAAGCTAAGTGAACGCCGAGTATATGTTTATCAAAAAAATCAAGTTCTCGCTAAATATCCCATTGCTATTGGTAGAACAAAATGGGAAACTCCTAAAGGTAATTTTAAAGTTTTTCACAAGGAACGCAATCCAGCTTGGGAAAATCCGTTTACAGGTAAGGTTATTTCTTCAGGGCCAGATAATCCTTTAGGGGTTGCTTGGATTGGTTTCTGGAGTGATGGACGCAATCAAATTGGATTTCATGGCACTCCGCAGGAAAACTTAGTAGGGCAGGCAGTTTCTCACGGTTGTGTGCGGATGCGTAACAAAGATGTTACAGCTTTATTTGAGCAGGTGGAAATAGGTACACCTGTTAAAGTACAACAATAAGTTTTGGTTAAAACGGATTTTCCATTTTTTTCGTTGGGTTATACGCTCCGCCCAGACTATGCCAAAGAAAAACCTTAACCCATTAGTTATAGCAACCGTCAAGGCAGTTAGGACAAAATATATTCCGAAAGGCTTGGTAAAAAAGGCTTTTAAAAAAGCTGACCGTGCAGATAGCGGAGTGCTAACCGCTATAACATCAAGCGTATTGCCTTAAAAGCAACTTTTAAGTGCCGATAGATATCTAAAAAAATTAGGGTGGGTAATGCCCGCCCTAAATAATTAGATGACACATTTTTTTATCTTTACTTCAAGCCAACTTAATTAACTACCTGTGCAACGTTCAAACCATTGTTCGTAAGTTTGTTTTAACTGCGGATCTTCTAATACTAATTCTACGCGCACCTTAGCGCAGCCATGATGACGTTGTAGTGCGATCGCATTTAAAAATAAACTAGCACTTTTAGGAGACTTAAATTCTCCACTGACTGCGCCTTCATTAGTTGGCTTCGTTGTTGAAGTTCCGTTCCCGCTGCCAGAAATTAACTCACTTATGTCCAAGCCATTTAAATCTTCACCATTTAAAACAATTTCTGCTAGGTGTTTGTGTTCAGGGTTAACTTGTTCAACAATTAATTTTTCGTACCGAACTGGCACTTGAACCATGCGGGTTTCAATAACTTTACGAACAACTACTTCGCCGACTTTGCGTTTGTTGCGGTCAACAATTAATCGTTCTTCTAATAAACGAATAACTTCTTCTTCAACAATGTCAGTCTCATGAGATAACAAAGATTCCTCAATATCCATATCATGTTCCTGTTGGTGATGTTCCGGTGCTGTTATATTTTGTGTATCAGGCGCATGAAACCGTATTTCAGGTACAATATCGGCTTTAACATCCAAAAGATTGGAAGAGCTATTATCGTTAGCTGGAATAACGTTTTGATCAATTACTTGAGGTACGGTGGTTTGTGGGCTTGGCGAGTTAACTATCCCTAACTCTAAGCTAGTTTGTGGCAGGGAATATTCAGGCAAATTAGCTACTTCAGCTTTGGTAATATCTACAAACAGCATTTTAGTGCCAGAGTCAACTTGCTGTATGTGTTTACTTCTTAATAAAACCCAGCGTAGTTCACCTTCACTTTCACTCTGAGCAATAACTAAGTTTAGTTGACGTTCTCGGTCAAGTTTGACATCTTTGACTTCGCCAAGATAGTAGCCACCCTTGCCTAGAACTGCGAAATTGTTTAGTTTATTTCTCAGCTTGTCTAATAGTACTTTAATCCGCAGATTATGTTTTCCAGGTTCAATTTTGTTGGGAGAAATTTGGCTATTCATTTTCAGTTCTGTTAAAAATTTTTTAAACTAAAGAGTATTTGATTTTATGGAATAGTGCAGGTAGAGCTTGATATTTGCCCCACCTGCACTATTTTTAAACACTCATACCCAGGTGCATCAACTTGTTACTTAGTAATAATTAAAAAAGTTAAAAGTGACAAGTTCATTGTTTACTAGCAACTGGGGATGAATTGATCGCATAGAGCAATTGGGTTAACCAATTTGTTTAGATGAGGTCAGAGGAGCGAACATTAGGACGATTATCTAAAACCGGAGTTCCCTGAGTATTAACATCTAATTCTTCACGGCGAATTGTTTCTTCAGCATTAACTGTATCGCGATCAACTTCTTTTCTTACTCGAACTTCTTCGCGTACAAAAGCTTCTTTATG
The DNA here is from genome assembly GCA_036702875.1 of Oculatellaceae cyanobacterium. GTDB lineage: Bacteria > Cyanobacteriota > Cyanobacteriia > Cyanobacteriales > PCC-9333 > Crinalium. The sequence goes on from DATNQB010000094.1 coordinate 194,760, forward strand.
GATGTCAGGAGTTTCTTCGTAGACTTCAATGCGGGCAACTTCCCCTTCAGTGAAGTTAGCTTCGCCTGTAGTAACTACAGTACTACCCTCTACTGGAGTGGTACGTTCAATTACAACTCGTTCTTTTTCAATGGGTACAGAAACGCTACGAGTTTCTGTTTCTATGTGTTTGCCAACTGTTACTTCACCAGTCTTCATGCGTCTTTTGCTGGCAATTAACCGTTCTTCGTACAGTCGTAGGTTTTGATGATTTTGCTCATTCAGTCCGTATAATGACTGCTCTTGCTGGTAATTATAGGTGTTGCGGTCAAAACTTCCAGTGATGGGTTGAGCAGAAGTGGTGCTAGAAACTGATGTTGCTGTTGTGCCAGAAGTTTGAGGACGATATAAGCCTCTTACGCTTTCTTCGTAATCATAATCAACTTTTTGATTTTCGCTGAATTCAGGCAGCTTTTCAGCTTGCTCGCGAGTCATGCCAATCGCATAAACCCGTTTTTCGCTATAGCTAATGCGTGAACGACCAATGGGCAGTAAAACTTTTTTACCGAAAATCAAAAATCCTAGATCAACAATTAGATAACGAAAATGACCTTCTTCATCTACTAGAATATCTTTGATGGAACCAACTTTTTCATTGTTTGTATCGCTATAAACATCGAAATTGGTGATGTCTTCACCACCAGCGATGTCACGATAATTATTATCAAGTTCTGTGAGTTTTACTAGGGTCATAATTATTATTCCTCATTTGTTTTTATAGCTACATCCTATGAAATTATGCTTTCTAAATTCATCTTTCTATTAGAAGATCTGATAAAGACTAACCCCTACCGCTAAGGGTGTACTAAAAAAAATGTCTCATCAAGCTTGGTTGTCCAGGGTAGAGCGAAATCGCGCGATCGCAGTTATCCGTGCAAATCAACAGGAAATAGCCTACCAAATGGCTCTCTCTGTGGCAGCAGGGGGGATGCAGTTGATTGAAATTACCTGGAATACTCACAAATCAGTTGAAGTAATTAGTCAGTTGCGTTCAGAATTCCCAGAATTAGTAATTGGTACTGGCACGCTGTTAAATATGGAACAACTGCAAAGTGCGATCGCCTCTGGCGCACAATTCCTTTTTACTCCTCATGTAGATATTGCCATGATCAAGACGGCTGTAAATGCAGGAGTGCCAATTATTCCTGGCGCACTGACTCCGACAGAAATTGTTCACGCTTGGAATGCTGGCGCTAGTTGTGTGAAGGTGTTTCCCGTTCAAGCGGTGGGTGGTGTTAACTATATTAAAAGCTTACAAGCACCGTTGGGTAAAATTCCTTTAATCCCAACAGGGGGGGTAACACTTGACAATGCTAAAGCATTTCTGGATGCTGGTGCGATCGCTGTAGGGGTTGCAGGTGATTTATTTCCTCAACACTTAGTTGCGGATCAAGATTGGAATGCGATCGCACAACGGGCGCGAACTCTCATCCATCTTGTTAATGATTAAATGAGTTAGTCTATGTTACAAAAAAATGAGCGCATAATTATAGTAGAAAAATTCAAAACTTCAATGAACAGCTTGATTTCATCCACTTGGCTACGCCGCCCACAAGTTTTTTTGGTAGGTACAGTACTGCTCTTTACAGCTTTCTGTGCTTTGCCTAATCCCTCTTTGGCAAAAAGCAAGCCCAAGCCGCGTGCAGTGCCTTCTAAAATCCAGTCAATGCAACAATCTCATCAAAAATGGATTCAAATCAACCTTTCAAAACAACGTTTGATTGCTTGGAAAGGTAACAAACCTGTTTACGCTATTGTTATTTCTTCGGGGAAGAAATCAACGCCAACGCGCCGAGGGACTTTTGCTGTTCAATATAAAGCAGTTACAACACGAATGAAAGGCACTGATTACGATGTCCCCGATGTGCCTTATGTGATGTTTTACAACGCTAACTATGCGATTCATGGTGCATACTGGCATCGTCGCTTTGGAACTCCAGTTAGTCATGGTTGCACCAATTTAGCAGTCAATCATGCTAAATGGTTATTCAAATGGGCTTCGGTGGGTACACCAGTCATCATCAATTAATTCCCCAAACATGAAATTGTTAAATTTTATTGCAATAAATTTCTGTTGTTTAATATAAATAATTTCCTCAATCTCAGGAATTGGAATACTCAGACAGGAGGTATTAAATCATGGACAATTTAATTCGCTGTTTTTGGTTACGTCGAAAAGGAACTATTTGGGCAAGTGTCACCCTGCTGCTTGTCGCATTATTTTCGTGGTCAACACCAGTTATAGCAGCCTCAAAGTCGAGTAAGATGATTAAGACAGCTAACACTAATAGTGCCAAGCCCTGGATAAAAGTTGATCTATCATCTCAACGATTAACTGTTTTAAAAGGTAAGAAACGTCTTTATTCTGTAGCGATATCCAGTGGTAAGCGTTCTACACCCACACTTACCGGAACTTTTCGGGTTCAATCTAAATACCGTACCAAACGTATGCGCGGTGCGGACTACGACGTTTCAAATGTACCTTACGCTATGTTCTATTCTGGAGGTTATGCAATTCATGGAGCTTACTGGCACAATAAATTTGGCACACCAGTTAGCCACGGCTGCGTTAATTTACCAGTTGGTGCAGCGCGAAGAGTATTCAATTTAGCTAAAGTAGGCACAAAAGTAGTTGTACAAAAATAACCTACTTTCCTATACCAATTCTGAAAATAAGTTTGGGCAAATATTTGGATGTAGAGACGTACTAGGGTACGTCTCTACATCGTCTGTATCGAGCAAAATAGAAATTGTATAAGTTTTTTTAATAGGATTTACGCAGGTTGAAAGAGTCAAATAGTACCAAAATGCTGATTATTTAAGGATTTTTCCCATTCACCAATCACCAGTTCCCAGTCCCAAAACCCTGAATATTTGGTAAAAATGCGTAAGTCCTGTTTAAATTTGATACCAAGCGGTTAAAGCTACAGCCAAAGCATCAGCCGCATCATCTGGCTTAGGTATTTGCTCTAAATTCAACTCCTGTGCAACCGCTTCTTGTACCTCGTGCTTATCAGCATTTCCCCTGCCAGTAAGGGCTTGTTTAATTTGAGCGGGTGTAAATTCTACAAATGGAACTTTGTGTTGACCCAAGACTAAGATCATTACTCCACGGGCTTGTGCTACTGCAATTGTGTTACCCATACGATAGAAGAAGAGTTTTTCAATTGCTACTAAATCCGGTTGCAATTGCTCCATTAATGTGTGGAGATCATCGTATATAGTGCAAAGTCTCACTCCCATTTCTGTCTTTGCTTGCGTTTGGATAACGCCAAAATCTAATAGCGTTACTGGATTGGATACTACATTGGCTATCCTTGTTGCACTGCTAGAGGTTGTCACAGCTAGTGATGGAGATGTTTGGCAGATAATAGCTCCAAATCCTAAAATTGCCAGTCCTGGGTCTAGTCCTAAAATGCGCTTTTCCATACACATTACTATATGAAAATGTTGCTCTCTTTCAATACTTATTGTCCTGTGCGATCGCTCAAGCAACTGTACTCTAATTAGAGTCACATGAGCTAACGTTGCTTTGGTTACATCTCAAGCCTGATGCCAAAATGTATGCTTTTGGATAAATAAGTTTTATGGCAATAACGCTACACAGCCTATCAAATCCAGCCTTTGTTATGATTTGTTACACCAAAGCGCGTTAGAGTTATTCCCACCTTTTTATTTTTCAGGAATTGGCAATGTCAATTGGTATATTCAAACAAGCCCTACGCTCTATGCAGCAAGAGTCGCGGATTAATTGGGAGTTTAAGCCTAGAACACCCCAGCGCGTCCACAGATGGTTTAAGTGGTTATCCCCTGGACTGCTGGTAAAACGCTGGTTACTCTTAAGTGCGGGCGGCGTTCTGCTGACAAGCTTGGGTGTGGCAATTTGGGTGAAGTTAACGCCTATTTCCTGGTTGATTCAGTCTATTGGAAAAATTTTAGAGCAAGTTGCCACGATTGTCCCTAGTTATGTATCAGGCCCGATCGCGCTACTTAGTGGTTTGTTTTTAATATTTTGGGGACAAACTCGTTCTTTAGGAGCAATTACAGAGGTATTAAGACCAGACGGCGATGAACAACTAATTGATGTGTTACTTGCCCATCGTCGGTTAAACCGAGGGCCAAAAATTGTGGTGATTGGAGGTGGAACTGGACTTTCTACGTTATTAAGAGGGCTAAAGGAGTTTAGTGCCAATATTACTGCGATTGTGACTGTAGCTGATGATGGCGGGTCTTCTGGTCGCTTACGGCGGGAAATAGGCGTGTTACCGCCTGGGGATATCCGTAATTGTTTAGCGGCGTTGGCAGATGAAGAAAAGTTATTAACAGAATTATTTCAATACAGGTTCCGCGCTGGCGATGGTTTGGTTGGTCATAGTTTTGGCAACTTATTTTTGACAGCGATGAGCGAGATTACAGGGGATTTGGAGCAGGCTATAGCAGCTAGTTCCCAAGTCTTAGCAGTGCGGGGGCGTGTGTTACCTGCAACTTTGTCTGATGTGCGGTTGTGGGCTGAGTTAGCAGATGGGCGCAGAATTGAGGGAGAATCCAGCATTACGGAAGCTGGAGGTCAAATTATTAAGATTGGCTGCATTCCTGCCAATCCCCCTGGATTACCAGCAGCTATCAAAGCGATTCAGGAATCCGATTACATTATTATTGGGCCTGGAAGTCTCTATACCAGCTTGATTCCCAATTTGTTAGTTCCAGAAATTAAACAAGCGATCGCATCTCGTTTAGTTCCTCGCATCTATGTCTGTAATATTATGACTCAACCTGGTGAAACACAGGGTTACAGCGTTTCCGACCACATCCGAGCAATTGATCATGCTTGTGGTCAACCGTTGTTTAATGCAGTACTTGTACATAAAAAACCCCCTTCCCCTCAGTCTGTTATGCGCTACGCTCAAGAAAATTCTGTTCCAGTTTTTTTAGATCGGGAAGCTGTCGCGCAATTAGGACGGCGGATTGTTCTTGCAAATGTGATGGATGAAGACCAGGAAACAGGCTATGTGCGACATAATTCTCGCAGATTAGCAAAAGTATTGCTACGTTGGTATAGTCGCACCCATACTTGATCAGTAGCTTTATTGAATAAAACCATCAGATGGTGGGAAGCAGAGGAAACAGAGGAAGTTCAAAACTCACATTTTATATTTAATTAGGTTGACCTACTTATTATTTAGGGCTGAAAATTAGGATATTAACTTAATGGTTAAAAATTCTCAAAAAATTTCTCTTAAAGATCAAACAGTTACACATAAATTAGGACTTTTACTCGGAAAATTTTTGCCTACTGGAAGTACAATTTTATTACAAGGGGATTTAGGTAGCGGTAAAACAACCTTAGTTCAGGGTATAGGGGAAGGATTAGAAATAAAAGAATTAATTGTTAGTCCTACGTTCACTCTCATCAATGAATACACTTCGGGACGAATACCTTTATATCATCTTGATTTGTACCGCTTAGAACCAGAAGACCTTACTGAATTACATATAGAAAATTACTGGGAAGCCATCGAAGTACCAGCAGGGATTGTAGCGATCGAATGGGCTGAACGTTTAGTTGAAAAACCTTTAAATTATCTGCATATTTATCTTACTTACCAGCAGCAAGAAGGTCGCATAGCTGAAATTGTAGCTATAGGTGAATGTGAACTTATTGATTTAAGTGATGAATAAGGATTAATATTTAGTTGCATTCATAGTTCTTTGAGAGATCGGAGTGTCAAAAGACAAACAGGAACAAACGCGATCGCGTCCTGATTCTTTAGCTTGGTAGAGTGCTATGTCCGCATCACGAATTAATCCTACTGGTTCTGATTGATGATTTGGAATAGTACTAGCAACTCCTAAACTGAGGGTAACGCCTAGAGTTTCTGAGGAATTAAGATAGGAAATTTTCAGCTTTTTGACAAGCTTGCGGATTAACTCCGCAAGGTGCATAGCTCCGCTTGCATCAGTATTAGGCAATATTACCGCAAATTCTTCTCCTCCATAACGAGCCACTAAATCAGCCGGACGTTTCGTGGCGTTTCTGATAGCATTTGCTACCTCAATCAAGCATTTGTCACCCGCCAGATGCCCATAAGTATCGTTATAGGTCTTAAAGAAGTCAATATCGCACAATATTAAAGATAACGGGGCTTCTTCCCGTGCTAGGCGCTTCCACTCTGAGTTAAGATATTCGTCAAAATAACGACGGTTAGCTAGTTGAGTAAGGCCATCTAAATTTGCCAGACGTTGTAATTCTATGTTTGCTGATTCTAACTGTTGATAAAGTTGTGCTTGTTGGATTGCAATGGCTAATTGGGTTGATAATGCCCCTAACAAATTGATTTCCCATGATTGCCAGTACCGAGGTGCAGAACATTCATGGACACAAAGCAATGCCCATAATTTATTGTTAGCTACAAGTGGTACAACTAGATTTGCTCGAATTCCCAATCTTTTTAGAAAATTTCTGTAACAAGGATGCAGGGTAGCTGTCCAAACGTCATTGATAGCAGACAAACGACCGTTTTGGTATTTCAACACGTAGTTACGATCAAAACAGGGGTCGTGTAAATGTAACCCTACAATTGGTGCAATAGAAGGTGCAACAGATTCGACAACAAATTTACCATTTTGTTCTGGCTCAGTTTGATAAATTGTTACTCGTTCAACATTGAGAAAATTGCGAATTTCGTTAACTGCTGTTTGGAGAATTTTGTCTAAACTCAGGCATCCTAATATACGCTGGGTAATCACTCCTATTAATTGTTCCCTTTGATATTGTTGCCGCAGTTCGATTTCAACTTGCTGACGAACAGCAATTTCCTCTTTCAGTTTATGATTGACCTGAATTAGTTTTGTAGTTCTCTTAAATACAAGTTCTTCAAGATTTTGCTTGTACTCAAGAAGCTCTTGTTGAGCTAGAGTACGTTCTGTAATATCAACCCCAATACTAAGGAAGTAGCTAATTTCACCATAATCATCCCGTAGCAGTTTGTTTGACCAAGAAATCCGGCGGCTGCTTCCATCCTTGATCATCCAATTGTATTCATATTCTGGCATCACTTCTCCGTTTTGAAGAGATGTAAACAAAGCTTTGACGGTCTCCTTTTGATTTGGCGGCACAAATATATCCCATATTTGCTTACCTTTGACCTCGTTACAGGAGTAATGAGTGATCACCTCACAAGTCTGATTGAAGCTGATAATTCGTTTTTGATTATCAAGAACTACAACTAAAGTGTTAGGTGTATCTAAAACAGCCGCAACAAAATTATTTACCAAGCTATTTGTTGTATCCAAAAGCGTTGCTGCAAATTGGCGCTCTTCAATCAAGAGTTTCTCTAAGTGTTGCTGGACTCCCATTCCTGAAAATAGTAGAAACTTATTGAGTTGACGCATAGTCGCCAACTCTGCAATGAGTTGGTCTTTTGTTTTATCTTCTTCAATCATTTGTATTTTTTTTAAATAATTAGCTATGTCTAATAGAAATTTATTATGTTTTATTACACTTGCTGAAGTGCGATTGGCACTTTAACAAGCGTTAATGTCAATGTACACAGCCCCGTGGCTTACACAAGTGAGGAGGATCACTTTACCTAACAAAAGTACATAAATCTTTAATAAAAAACACAAATTTTTATTTTGTGGTGACATAATAACAATGTATAAAATCAACGAGAAAGTTAATGTTAGCAAAAAAAAAAGATACTGACAAAGAGTAACTCTCCGTCAGTGTAAGCAATATTTTTTTTATGCCTATTTAAACAGCAATTTTTAGGTACATCAACAACAATCTGCCGGATAAATAGAGAAATGCTAATTTCAGCATTTGCTGAAATTTATGTGTTGTTAATATTGCTTAGGATAACTTGGGTTTTGGCTTAAACTGAGTCCAACCAAAACCTAGTGCTAATAACAGCATAAAAATACCCATGATTAGGTAAGAAAAGCTTAAACTGGTGGCATTACTAATTGGTTGACTTACCAACGGAGATAAAAACTGACCCAAAAATATTGCCGTTGTTAGTCCTCCGACAGCACGACCCCGCAATTTTAAGGGAATGATTTCTACCAAGCCAACATTAAGATTAGGGATCAACAAGCCCATTCCCAAGCCACTAATGATTAATCCTAGCAGGATTTGTACATAAGTACTAGATATGGCAATTACTGCATAACCAATCCCCATTAAGAGAAATACAAAAGATGTAATAGCAGAAAAATTGAATTTTGCTCTTACCCTTTGAAATTGTGTTGATGTAATTCCGCTAGCTAATGTACTGCAAGCGATCGCCATTCCTGCTTGTGCCGCATTACCTAGTTTCAGGTCTGATAAGAGGAAGGGTAACTTCACAGGAATCATGTAAAAAATGATCATTCCTCCTAAAGCTAGACTATAAACTAGCGCCAATTGCTTCAATGGCCAATTAACATTTTCTTCATTGAGAGAATGGTTAATTTGAACCTCAGCTTTTTGAGGTTCATAAATTGCATAAGCAGCTAAAGGCAGGACAAGAAAGGCAAATAGATAAATTAAAAAAGGCGATCGCCAATTAGCTTGTGCCAAAAAACCGCCTAAAGTTAAAAACAAAACCCCACCAAACGACATAAATGACGCTTGGATACCCATAAACTGATGGCGTTGTTCTCCCGCGAAATAGTCAGCAACTAAAGTTGTGCAGGTAGTCATAATTCCTGCTACTGCAACTCCTAAAACTGCCCGACCTACCAAAATGGCAGATAGTGAACTCAGAAAGAACCCTGAAGTTCCAGCTACGCCGTATAACGCCAGGGATAACAATAAAAGGTTTTTGCGTCCCCACTTATCAATTACAGCACCTGATGCTGTTCCGCATATAGCAATAAATAGAGCAGGCATAGTTAGCACCAGGGGTATTAAAAGCGATACATTCGGTGTACTGCTAAATGCCTTTGCCATGCTCGGTAGCGCAGGTGAAATGGTTGCTCCAGCCATGACAGTCATGCTACTGGCTAGGAGCAAAACCAGTTTGACTAAGATGCTGGTGTTCGGTGATTGTGTCATTGTTTACTCCTAGCTAGTGTTAAATTTAAACTACTAATTTTGCTAGTACTGTAGCTAGTTTGCTACCAATTTGCTCAATAGTCTGTTGTTGTTTAATATCTTTTAATGTGCCATCTTCATTAAATGCCTGGAAACCATTGGGCAAAGCATACTGATCTGGTAGTACCAAAACTCTGATATTTCCCAATATTGAACGCAAATGCACTAAACCACGTATCCCACCCAAAGCGCCTGGTGAGGTACTCATAATAGCTGCTACTTTATCAGCAAAAGCCACTAACGGTGGTTCATTAGCTTCTGGGCGCGAAACCCAATCAATCATATTTTTAAGTACGCCAGAGAGAGAACTGTTGTATTCAGGTGAAGCAATTAGTAGTCCTTGATGTTCTAACATCATTTGCTTTAACTTACGGGCATTCTCTGGCATACCCTCAGCAGCCTCTAAGTCGCCGTCATATAATGGCAACGGAAAATCACGCAAATCTATATATGTCACTTCAGCGCCAGCATTCCTAGCTGCATTAGCGGCTATTTTTACTAATTGTTTGTGAAGTGAACCAGAACGAGTGCTGCCAGAAAATGCCAGGATTTTAGGTGTATTGCTCATTGTGTACTTGAAATTGTTGCATTTTGACTATGCCATAATCAATGAACAATTAACAATAATCAATTAACAATTAAGATAATTAAACTTATTAACTATCCCTTACCCTCCTGCTTTTTAAAGGGGTAAGGAAGGGGGGAATTTTCTGTTTGATCTTTTTTAATGTGAAGCTATTTACACTAAAACTGAATTTGGGTATTAAAATAAAAAAATTAATTTTTTTTTATTTGCACTGTTAGACATAATATCATTGAATTGATAATGGGTAATTGATTTAATAGTGTTATGACAAAACTTTTACTGATCGAATCCCCTGGAAAACTAAAAAAATTAAGCCAAATTTTGGGATCAGGTTGGATCGTTAAAGCTAGTATGGGGCATATTAGAGAGTTAGCAGATGATGGAGAAGATGCTTTAGGCTTTGATTTAGATGGAGAAAAAGTGCGCTGTCGTTATGAAGCGAGAAATGAACGCGCTAAGAAAGTTATCTCAGAACTAAAACAAGCAGTCAAGCAAGTAAACGAAGTTTATATTGCAACTGATCCAGATAGAGAAGGGGAGACAATTGGTTGGCATTTAGCGCAAGAATTAAGGTTAAAGCAACCTAAGCGCGTTACTTATGCAGAAATTACTAAACCTGCTGTTACTACAGCAATTTCTCATCCTAAAATTCTAGATCAAAATTTAATCGCTGCAGGTCGTGCTAGAGATTGTTTAGATAAATTAGTTGGTTATAAGGGAAGTAAGCATTTAGTTTGGGCGCTGAATAATGGTGCAAAATCAATGGGAAGAGTGCAAAGTGCGACTTTGCATCTATTAGCGCAGCGAGAAACAGAAATTATAAAGTTTGTTCCCCAGGATTATTGGTCGGTGTGGGTAGAATATGCGGAAGGTTTTAAAGCTTTCTATCGTCGCAGTTTGCAGGGACAGACTAAAGAAAAGACGGAGGAACCTGATGATGCGAGTACTGAAACTAAGACTGCCGAATCAGATAGGGTGACATCTCAAGAGGAAGCAGATAGATTAGTTGCGATCGCAAAAAACAATCCTCACCATATAGTTAAAGTAGAAAATAAAACGACTTCTCAATCTCCACCTGCTGCTTTTATTACCTCTACATTGCAACAAGCTGCTGGTGCAAAGTTGCGATTTAGTCCAGAAGCAACCATGAAAGTTGCTCAGTCGTTATACGAAGCAGGTTATATAACTTATATGCGGACAGATTCAGTTGCACTGTCCGATCAATTTTGTGCTGATGTGCGGGAGTATTTGCAACAAAACGACCCTGAGAATGTACCGACTAAGTTAGCAAAACACCGTGCAGCTAAAAACGCCCAAGAAGCACATGAAGCGATACGTCCTACCGATGTTAATTTAACTCCTGAACGGTTGCGAAGTCAAGTAGGTAGCGAGCAAGCTCAACTTTATGAACTAATTTGGAATCGCGCTGTTGCTTCTCAATGTGCGGCGGCTAAATTGGCGAAAACTCGCATTATTACTCAGTCAGAATCAGTTTATTGGGAAGCGCGGGGACAAGTTTTAGTATTTCCAGGCTATACGAAGTATTGGAACAATATCAGCGATGATTCACAATTACCTAAAGTTAAAGAAGGACAATTGCTTACTCTTAAACAAGCGCGTGCGGATAAAAAACAAACTCAACCACCCCCACGTTATACAGAACCAAAGTTAGTACAATTAATGGAACGTAAGGGGATAGGTAGACCTAGTACTTATTCACCGACAATTAAAACATTAAAAGAGCGTGAGTATGTGCAACTAACTAAGGGAAAGTTGCAACCAACGCAACTGGGGATGGATTTAGATGCTTTTTTAGATCAAGTTTTACCTGATTTAATTAAGGCTGAGTTTACAGCGCAAATGGAATTAAAATTAGATGCGATCGCATCTGGTTCTCTAAACTGGGAATATTATTTAACAAGTTGGAATCAGGAATATTTTACACCCGCTTTGAGTAAAGCGATTAGTGAAATTAAAAATTTTAAACAAACCCGTCCGCAAACTAATAAAAGTAATGCTAAAAGCAAAGCATCAGAATCAATAAATATTCAATGTCCTAAATGCGGACAGCAAATGACCAAAGTTGCTTCTAAATCTCAGAAGATGAAAGCAGACCATTTCTTGAGTTGCGACAAACGTAATTCTGGATGTGGCTGCGTAATGTTTTTAAATGTCAAAAGTGGGAGTTATGAGTTACCTTATTCTGAGCGGAAAGTTGCACAGGAAACACAATCGCTAACAGAGTTTACTTGTCCTGTTTGCAGTTCATTTTTAGAGCGTTACGAGTATAGCAAGAATGGACAGAATAAAACTATGCTGCGTTGCTCTAATTCTAAAAATCGGCAGGCTAAATGTAAAGAAGTAGCATTTTTTGAAAGTAAGACTGGTAACTGGTGGTCGCCTAAATTTGGGGAGATGAAGCTGATTAAAGCAGGTAAAAAGACTAAACGTGGATAGGAATTTAATTATTTTCATTCCGCATTAAACTACCTGCGTAGGCGTAGCCGCAATAGTTTTTAACATTCAGATATCCTCTCGCTCAAAAGTTGACCAGATTTCTTGACGTATTTGTTCAATATCTTCTGCGGAAGGTGGTTCGCATAAATTGGCGCAAATTCCCAAAAGTGAGCGACGAGGTTTTATTTCTGGTTTAATTAATGCTTCTTGAATATCAGGCGATATTGCCTGATATTCAAGAAGCATTTTTTCCCAAGGAGTTAGTTGTTTTGCTTGTTCAATAATTTGTTCTAGTGTCATAATATTTTTCTCAACTTAGGATCACCAATTAAACTTTACTTGTTGAGGGTTTTATATAGTATAACAATGCGATCGCACTCACAATTAAACTACTTGCGTAGGCGTAGCCATAAAAAAATGCGATCGCTTTAATCCCAGTCCTACCAATTTTATCCATAATTTCTTGAAATCTGAAACTTTGGCAAGCTTTTGTCATCCCTCTTATAACAGATGATATTTTTTTGCAAAACAATGTGCGATCGCTACTAATTTGTAAGATAACAAATTAGTGCCGATCAGGAAAGGAAAAGACAAAACCTAAAGTTAAGAAAAGTAAAAATAAATTCACGCCAACGCAGATAGGTTTATTTTAGGTAGATATTGCCAATTTAACCTTAAACACTTCCCCATTTTGTAGAGAAATAAAATAATGTCTAAACAGATTGAAGATGTTAAGCATCGTTTAGCTAGTAAGAGTGAGCAAGAAAGACTTGCTGCTTTATCAGAAACTCTTAACTATGGTCAAGAAGGTTTAGATTTACTGATTGAACAATCGCTCAAGGATACATCTGAAAAAATCAGGCAATCAGCATACTGGATTTTGCATGGAGATAATCCTTATTTAGCTGAAACTACACTAAAAACCCCAATAACTTGCCCTACAGATACAATAACTTGTTTAGCCATAAGCCCTAATAATAATATTCTTGCAGGAGGTAGCTGGCGCAAAATTTGGATATGGAATTTAAAAACAGGAGAAGTAATTCCTCCTCTTGAAGATCATTCCCATTGGGTTTTATCTATCGCTATTAGCACTGATGGACAAACTCTAGTTAGTGGAAGTGCAGACAACACGCTCAAGGTATGGAATCTAAAAACTGGTAAAATTATTCACACATTAAAAGGGCATTCTAGCTGGATAACTGCTGTTGCTATTACTCCTGATGGAAAAAGTATTGTTAGCGGTAGTGCGGATAAGACTATTAAGATCTGGGATGTAAATACAGGAAAATTAAGTAAAACTCTGGAAAAATCTCAAGAATCAGCTTCTATTTTATGTTTATGTATTAGTCCAGATGGAAAAGCTCTAGCTAGTGGTAGCACTAACAATAAAATAACTTTATGGGATTTAAAAAATGGGAGTTTTATCCGTAGTCTTGAGGGACATTCAGATTGGATAAACGCCTTAAATATTACTTCAGACAATACGACTTTAATTAGTGGCAGCAACGATGGTGTCCTAAAGTTTTGGAAGTCAAATTCTGAACTTGACGGGGTGACAACCCCGTCAAAGACAAGACTGAATAAGGGATGCAGCTTTTAAACCTCTGTAAAAATTTAAGCTTTTATTTGGCTTTAATCTCATTAACTCGCAAACATCTTTAGTGCATGAAAGAAAAATATCT